>NZ_JAUBTO010000016.1:0-93475 GCF_036702495.1 Microcoleus sp. C2D2
ATTGGGTCAACAGGTAAAAGATGAGTAATTTTACTCATTGACAATAGTGCTTTTAGCTTAACTTGTGAGTAATGAGTCTAGCCCCATCTTTCCCGATTTTTGCGATCGATATTCACACATTTCTGGACCCAGCAACCGGGTTTTTTCCCGAAAATCCTCCGTTGAGGGCGATCGATCGGGCGTGGAAAAACCCGGTTTCTGAGCGTCAAGAGTGCGTCAGTCTTATACTCTTGATTGCTATCAGCTCAGACTATCGGGATCTATCCCCAACTCCCGCAATCGCTGAGCTAATCGATCGGAACGTTGGGCCAATCGATCGGCGCGCTGGGATTCCTGTTGGGCGCGCTGGGATTCCTGTTGGGCGCGCTGGGATTCCTGTTGGGCGCGCTGGGATTCCTGTTGGGCGAGTTGCGCTGATTCTTTCACCTGTTCTTCAGGAGTCAGATAACGTTTTCCCTCGGCATCATACCAATACAACCACTCCCTTGTCACCCCAGAATAATTGCCCCTTTCACAACCAATTCCCAAACCAATTTCTGGCATCCAAACTGGATGTCCTGGCTGTAATTCATACTTCCCATTGACTAACTTATGTACTTCCAAACGGGGTTTACGGCGGCGGCGGGAAGAATAAATGACGTAATAAAGTACGCCTAAAGCTTGATATTCCTCCAACTTTGTGGTGTATTCTTTGCGGTAATTTTGGGAAACTACTTCCAGCACAAAAGTCGGCAGAACATTTTCATCCCACAGGACGTAGCTGGGACGCAATTCTTCATCATAAAACCTTTCTACACCTAAACTCAAGAAAGCATCGGGCACAATGGCAGGTTTGTCTGGGTGATAGTAGATACCCATATCTATGCCAAAGAACCAGTCCATGCGTTCTGCCCAAAGTATGAGCAATATTGCTTTTAGCAATCCTGGTATTAATTCTTGCAGTTCGTTATCCACAGGCGTTTCATCAGAGTCTGGTAGTTCATCGGCTGAGGGCCAATGCCTCGGGAATTTGTAATCTAACATGGCGGCTTTCCTCAAAACTCATTAAGATTATAGCGTTTACTTGTTTTGCGATACTTGTTTATCTGGCTACCAACTACTTTATAAATACTAAAAGAATATTTATTTAATGAACCGCGAAGGCGCGAAGGACGCGAAGGAAGAGAAAGAATAGAAGGAAGAAGATAGGTAATCTCGACTGAGTTAATCTGAATGAATTTTTGTAAAATATTTGCTGAGATTTACGCGATCGACTAAACTATGTCTAACCAGTCGGTTCTAATGGGGAGCAGCCGTTAGAGGAAACGGGGAAAGTTCGGTGCAAGTCCGGCGCTGTCCCGCAACTGTAATGAAAGTCATGTCGCTTTTTGAGTCAGGATGCCCGCCGATGTGTTAGTTTACATAGTCTCCTCTGCGAGGTTCAGCGTGAAGACCAGAAATCGGAAATTGGTCAGCTTGGGATTGATGGCTGGCTTGAGTTGTTATATTGTCCTGGGTTCGGCAACGCCCGCCGCAGCTATGCACATTTCGGAAGGTTTTTTGCCGGTGCAATGGGCTGCGTTTTGGTGGATTGTGGCGTTGCCTTTTTTTGCCTTTGGGTTGCGATCGATTACTCGCATTACAAAAGAACACCCGGAACTTAAACTATTGCTTGCTTTGGCGGGTGCGTTTACTTTTGTGCTTTCTGCTTTAAAAATTCCTTCGGTAACGGGCAGTTGTTCTCACCCGACGGGTACCGGTTTGGGGGCAATTTTGTTCGGCCCTTCGGTGATGGCTGTACTGGGGGCTTTAGTCCTGTTGTTTCAAACGTTACTCTTAGCGCATGGTGGCTTGACAACGCTGGGAGCGAATATGTTTTCGATGGCGATTGTCGGCCCTTTCGCTGCGTATTTTCTCTATCGATTGCTGTTGCGAACTGGTAGCCAGCGGGCAGCAATTTTTTGTGCGGCGGCTTTGGCAGATTTACTGACTTATGTAACTACTTCGATTCAATTAGCATTAGCTTTTCCGGCAGCAAGTGGCGGTTTTATGGCTTCGTTTCTCAAGTTTGCTGGCATCTTTGCTATCACTCAAGTACCTCTGGCTATTAGTGAGGGATTGCTGACTGTATTAGTCTGGAATTGGCTGCATTCTTACGGGAAGGAGGAGTTGGAAACTTTGAAATTATTGAGACAGGAGTCATAAGCCGTGAATCAAAAACCTACAAAAAATTACCAATCTACTTCGCGACAAAATTGGCTGTTGGCTGGCGCTGTGATTGTTATAGCAGCGTTTCCTCTCGTTTTTGTGCGAGGTGAATATGGCGGTGCCGATGACCAAGCTAAGAAAGCAATTACGGAAATTCAACCGGGTTATAAACCTTGGTTCAATCACTTGTTTGAGCCGGCTAGCAGCGAAATTTCAAGTCTATTGTTTGCGTCTCAAGCGGCGATGGGGGCTGGCGTAGTTGGGTACGTCATTGGGTTGTATAAAGGCCGATCGCAATCTCGGCAGGAGTCCGATCGTAAATCGTCGGAATGAACCATCAGATTGATAGTCTGGCTTATACAAATCGCTTGCGGGGGTTGCCGCCATCTCACAAGTTATCCTTTGCGATCGCTCTTTTAATTCTGTCTCTAGTTTCTGGGGCGATCGTCCAATTGTCGATCGGTCTTTGGTTGGCTGTCTGGACCGTCATCTATGCGGGTATTCCGGGGAAACTGTATTTGCGGTTGCTGTCGCTACCGTTGATGTTTTTGCTGACAAGTTTGCCTGCTTTGGCGATGGGTGCGGTTGAGTTAAGTCAAATCCAAGAAATTCAGTGGGATATTTGGCAAGGTTGGGGCCTTAGCACCGGCACTTTTTATCTGTATGTGAGCCGCACCGGAATATACCAAGTGAGTCTGCTATTAGCCCGCGCCTTCGCATCGACAAGCTGTATGTATTTCATCCTCTTGACGGTTCCATTTACCGAAATCTTGCAGATTCTCAGACAATTACGCTGTCCAGAGTTAGTCACAGAACTGCTATTACTAATGTATCGGTTTATTTTTAGCTTATTGGCGATCGCCGATGAACTTTGGATAGCCCAAAACTCGCGCTGCGGCTACCGCACTTGGAAGCGGGGAATGCACAGTTTAGGCATTTTAATCGGGCAATTGCTTCAGCGAACTTTGGAAAACTACCGTCAAGTATCGCTGAGTTTAGCGTCGCGCGGCTTTAATGGAAAACTGCGAGTTTGGCATTCTTACCCTTATAAACCTTCGCGAAGATATACATTGGAAGCCGTGTTTGGTTGCACGGTTTTAACTTTGTTAGGTGTTGTCTTTTAATCTAATTAAACTTTGGGGCTGGTCGAAGCCAACACCACTCATGGTTTCAAGAAACAGGATTGTAAAAATTAGATGTGCACCACCTTAGCACTTCTAAATGAATTGTGGGATGGGCTTCTAGGCCGTCCAAGCTAGAAGCAAACCATCCCAAGCTTCATTTTATCAATATGACTTTTATGAACTAAAGTAATGATTTTTATGAATTGACCTTACAAGAAACCTATTGAATAATTGTAATCAATAGCTATTATGTAGGGGTATTATATTATGAACAAACGGCAGTTCAAAAAAATACTTTATTTCTTAATGACCTTTTTGACCGTATTTATGGTCACAGTCACTCATGCAGCAGCCCAACAACTACCGTTTGGCAATATTGCTGCGGAATGAAACCCGTAAAAATGGAGAAAATGGAGCACAATTACCTGTAATTAATGTCAAGAAATGTAAGTCTGTCGTTGTGGAAACTGTGGCCGAATCACCAGTAGTAAATGTGCATTCGGTGGAGTCGCCGGAGTCTCCTAATCATTCACCAGTTGCTCAGTATGTGGCTGTTGTTGAAACTGATATTGACTCGGCATTTGGTGAATTGACTGACGATATTTGAGTTAATTTGTGCAGTTTTAATAGAGAATTTTTGTCCTCTATTAAAGCTTTTTGTTGAGCCTGAAGGTTGACATTTATGAAAGTTATAGGCACAAAATTATGACCTTTATAGTTGGAAATAAACATATGTATTTACCAAAGTCGATCGCAATTACTTGTTTTACACTCCTAGCATTATCTGGAAATGGACTGTCTGCGATCGCAGCAGAAACGCAACCTGCCAACAAAACATTTGGTGATTGGTGTCGCAAAAAAGCTGATTTGAGTCCTGAAGCTAGACATACTGTTGAGGTGATGTTGAAGGAAGCAGGGACTACTGAGTGCGATGCGGCTAATCGGAAACTTTCGAGTCTCACGGAACTCACCCTCGATAACAATAAAATCAGCGATATCAAACCGCTAGAATCCTTGACTAACCTGATTGGAATCGGTCTCAATAATAATGAAATCAGTGATATCAAACTGCTAGAATCCTTGACTAACTTGATTGCGCTCAGTCTCGGAAATAATAAAATCAGTGACATTAAACCCTTGCGATCCTTGACTAAGCTGAGTTCCCTCGCTCTGAGCAATAATAAAATCAGCGATATCACACCGCTAAAATCCTTGACTAACCTGACTCAGATCTTCCTCGACAACAATCAAATCACCGACATTACACCCTTACAATCCTTGACTAAACTGAGTGTACTCTTCGCCAACAACAATAAAATCAGTAACACCAAACCTTTGCAGTCTTTGACTAAACTGACGAATATCTTCCTGGGCGACAATCCGATCGCTCCCAAAACTTGCCCTGTCAAGCCAGAGTCTATCTGTAATTGGGAAAGAGTAATTGAATTATAAAATTTTCTAGCTCCAAAAATTAGAGGCACAAAATCGTGACGCTTATAGTTGGATACAAACACATGAATTTACCAAGGGTGATGGCGGTAGTTGCTTTTAGTGCGATCGCTCTATCATCATGTGGAAATGGACTATCTGCGAAAGCCGCAGAAACGCAGCCGCGAAAAAGTGGAAAAACATTTGCTGACTGGTGTCGCGCTCAAGCTTCTTTGAGTCCTGAAGCTAAACATACTGTTGAGGTGCTGTTGAAGCAAGCAGGGACTACTGAGTGCGATGCAGCTAATCAGACACTTTCGAGTCTTACAGAACTGGACCTCGACAACAATGAAATCACTGATATCAAACCGTTAGAATCCTTGACCAAGCTGACTGACCTCCGTCTCGAAAACAATAAAATCAACGATATTAAACCGCTAGAATCCTTGAGTAAGCTGACAGTCCTCGTCGTCAAAAACAATAAAATCAGCGACATCAAACCGCTAGAATTCTTGACCAACCTGACTTCGCTCGGTCTCGACGGCAATACAATCAGCGACATTAAACCGCTAGAATCCTTGACTAAACTGACTGGGATTGGTCTCAGCGAGAATAAAATCAGCGACATCAAACCGCTCGAATCTTTGACTAACCTGACTGGTCTGGATCTCAGCAAAAATAAAATCAGCGACATCAAACCGCTAGAATCCTTGAGTAAACTGACTGATCTGGACCTCAGAAACAATCTTCTGGGCGACATCAAACCGCTAAAATCTTTGACTAACCTGAGTCAGATAGGTCTCAGCGACAATTCAATCAGCGACATCAAACCGCTAGAATCCTTGACTAACCTGACTCGGCTCCACCTCAGCAACAATCTTCTGGGCGATATCAAATCGGTAGAATTCTTGACTAACCTGACTGAACTCTTGCTCAGCAACAATCAAATCAACGATATCAAACCGCTAGAATCCTTGACTAAACTGACTGGGATCTTCCTCAGCGACAATCAAATCAGTGATATCAAACCGCTAGAATCTTTGACTAACCTGACTAATCTCGTACTCGGCAAAAATCAAATCAGTGATATCAAACCGCTAGAATCTTTGACTAAACTCACTGACCTAGAACTCAACAACAATAAAATCAGCGACATCACGCCCTTACAATCCTTAACTAATCTGGATGGACTGTTGCTTAACAACAATCAAATCAGTGATATCAAACCGCTAGAATCTTTGACTAAACTGACTTGGCTCTCCCTCAGCAGCAATCAAATTAGTGAGATCAAACCGCTAGAATCTTTGACTAACCTCATTGAGCTAGAACTCAGCGGAAATCCGATCGAACCCAAAACTTGCCCTCTCCAGCGAGAGTTGGCCTGTAGTTGGGAAACACCATTTGTATTCTAAAAGTTGACTGTTCAGCCAAACAGCCAAATTTGCTAAAACTCTTGTGGGGGTGGGCATCCTGCCCGCCCTAAAAATACAAATATGACTTTTATGAACTTAATTAGTGAATTTAATGAATTGACTTTAACAGAAATCTCTTGAATACTGATTGTAGTTAGCAGCTTTTCTGTAGAGTCTGTATAAATTATATAAGGAGAAAAAATTATGTCCCAAGATACTAACCAAAGAAAAAGTCCCCCGCCGATCTTTTTTATTGTTGCTCTCGGCTTAATTGCATTTGGCGGGTACAAGTTCCTTCCCGGTTTATTCGCACCCCAAAGTCCAAATATATCTACTTCTACTTCTACTCCTACACCTACATCGGCTGCAAGTCCATCGGATGCGAGTCCATCGGGTGCGAGTCCATCGGGTGCGAGTCCATCGGGAACGATCGCAAGTCGCATCAGTTTAGGAAACCAGATATTGCTAACATCCCAAACAACAGCAGCAAAAGAAGCAGGCGTTAAAGCTTTTGCCAAGGGAGATTACCAAGGTGCTGTCCAAAATTTTCAGGCTTCGCTGCAACAGAATCGCAACGACCCAGAAACCATTATCTATTTGAATAATGCCACAGCCAGCAATGGTTCTTTCTTAAAAATTGCTGTCAGCGTCCCCATTGGTACTAACCCCAATATCGCCCAAGAAATCCTCCGAGGTGTCGCCCAAGCTCAGGATGAAGTCAATAAGAAGGGTGGCATCAACCAGGTCAAACTGCAAGTAGAAATTGTCAACGATGACAACAATCCAGGAGTGGTCAGAGAAGTTGCAAAGACATTGGCCAAAGATCCGAGTATACTAGCAGTTATTGGACACAATGCTAGCACCGCCTCTGTCGAAGCTGCTCCGATCTATCAGCAAGAAAAACTGGTAATGGTGACACCGACGAGCTTTGCCAATAATCTATCAGGATTTGGCAGCTACATATTTCGCACAATCCCCAATATTAGCGTCATGGCGGCTCCCTTAGCAGAATATGCCGTCAAAACAGGCAAAACTAATATTGCCATTTGTTATGACTCCCAAGCACCGGATAACATATCATTTAAAGATGAATTTGTGGCATCTCTTACTGCTGCTGGAGGCAAATTAGTTCCCACTATTTGCGATTTTTCATTACCCTCTTTTAATCCCGAAAGTGCGATCGCCGATGCTGTCAGCAAAGGTGCACAAGGATTGATGTTAGCACCCCACATCGATCGCATTGACCGTGCGATTTCTCTGGCTCGCATCAATCGAGGCAAATTGTCACTCTACGGCAGCACGACAATGTATACCTTTCAAACATTAAAAGACGGACAAAAAGACGTTGACGGGCTTGTTTTGCCGGTTCCCTGGCATCCTGAAACTAATCCCGGTAGCGGTTTCTCAGAAAATTCCCGCCAGCGTTGGGGAGGAATTGTGAATTGGCGAACAGCAACGAGTTTTGACGCGGCTCAAGCTGTCATCGCTGGATTGCGACAAAGCAATACGCGGTTCGGGTTACAACAAGCACTCAGAAATGCGAGTTTTTCAACACCGGGATCCAGCGAGGATGTGAAGTTTTTGCCAACGGGCGATCGGGCTGGTAAGCCGATTTTAGTGCAAGTTAAACAAGGAGGAAGCACTGGCTATAACTTTGTCCCGCTGCGGTAAGTTTGTTAAGTGCGATCGGACTCACATCTTGCACATTCTCAATCAGCCTTTCAGGTGTGGGTGCTCCTGCCCACCCCCACCTGAAAATTCCCTCTTTGTGGAACGAACAGGCATCTTGCCTGTTTATTAGCATGATTAAAATCTATTTTTCTGTTGAATTAGCATAATTTTTAAGATAAACTGAAATGAGTAGATTAAAGGAGAGCGTTGTGTATGATCGCGCCAGTTGAAACCAAAACCTACACGGCCCAGGAATATCTAGAATTGGAAATCAATTCTCAGGATCGGCATGAATTTATCAATGGGGAGATTGTTCTGATGGCTGGCGGCACACCGGATCACAATGAAATTACCACTAATTTAGTTGTTGCGCTGAAACTGGCGTTAAAAGGGAAACCATATCGGACTTTTAGTTCGGATCAGCGGCTGTGGATTCCCCAGCTTAATAATTATACTTACCCGGATGTGATGGTGGTTGCGAAACCGATCGAGCTGCAATCTGGACGGACGGATACAATTACCAATCCTCTGCTGATTGCTGAGGTGCTATCTAAAGGTACTAAAGCTTATGACCGCGATGAAAAGTTTGCTGCCTATCGCAGTATTCCTAGTTTTCAGGAGTATTTGTTAATCGATCAATATCGGCTACGGGTGGAGCAATATTCTAAAACTGATGCGAATAAGTGGATTTTTTCGGAATATAGCTGTATGGGCGATCGGCTCAGTTTAACGTCTGTTGCTGTGGAATTTTCGCTGGCCGATTTGTATGAAAATATTGAGTTTGGTGAATAGGCGGACGGTTTTTTGTCAAATATCCCAAATAGTGGTAATATTCCCGTATATCGATCGGCTCTGATGGAGAACAGCCATCAGACGCAAGGGGGAAAGTTCGGTGCGAATCCGGCGCTGTCCCGCAACTGTAATGAGATTATTGCATCTCTGAGTCAGGATGCCCGCCGATTTGTTTACCTGTTGTTTTTCATCTGCGAGGTATGGATGATGGTGAGTTTATTATTTTTTTAATTATTGGATTGAGGTTTTTTAACCGCAGATATCAGCAGATAAACGCAGATGAACGCTGATGTAATTCGATCTGTGTTCTGAAGCGTATGTTATTTTAATGGAAAAGAAATGCGAATTGAAGATAGTGTTTGGCAGGGGAGTTTTGGCTACTGGCAAAACTTGTTTATTCACCAGAATATTTTGCCGATCGGACATACTGCTTGGAATGGCTTTTTGCATCGAGGACGAGGCTTGGTTGCTTGCAAAATTAATACTCCCATTAACGGTTCTGTGAATTGGAGCGTAGATACTATCAACTACGATCTGCAATTTATTTCCCAATTGTACGCAACTGCTTATTTGCAACAACTAGAACTCGAGGAAAACACTGTTTCAAATCTGCTCTCTATTATTGCTAGCTACGATCCAAAGGAAGCAATTATATTTTTGTCGATCGCTAACGGTCAGATTGATATCAATTTGTTGCAAAACTTGGCAATTTCTCCTGTTGAGTGCTATGAACAGGTATGCAAGCGCTGGGAAGAATTTCAACTCTGCCCCAAATCCTAAAACTTACTAAATTTTCCGAATGTCGCAGCCAAAATCAATCGAAGTTTCCAAGGTAACTCGCTACCAAAATGCAGCGCTTAATTACTATTTGGGCCTGACAGATTCGCCCTACCTTCACTACGGCTATTGGGAAACCCTACCTGTGCCCGCTGAGGAACTGACGATCGCCCGATTGCGCATCGCTCAGCAAGCTTATACTGTAAAACTGTTGGATGCTATCCCCAAAGGCACTCATACGATACTGGATGTGGGCTGCGGGATTGGCGGAAATGCGGCTTATTTGCTCGATCGAGGTTTTGCAGTGGAAGGACTCGCACCCGATCCGTTCCAACAACAGCGCTTTGTTAAGTGTACGGGCGATCGGGCAATCTTCCACCTCACCAGGTTTGAAGACTTCAAAGCAACCCATTTCTACGATCTTATTCTCTTTAGCGAAAGTAGCCAGTATATGTCGGCTGTGGATATTGCTAGCGGTGCCGCCAAAATCCTCAATCACGGTGGCTACGTGCTGCTTGCCGATATGATGCGCTCCGATCCTAACTATAAAGAGGGAATGTTCTCTAATTGTCATGTTGTTACGGAACTTCATGCAGCATTAAAGCAGGCTGGATTCACTTTAGTAAAAACTGAGGATATTTCCGCCCATATTTTGCCGACAATCGATTTGTATGTCGATACTTTCCGCAGGTATGGACTGAATACGATGATCTATGTTGCAGATTTAATTGCGATCGCAGTTCCCCCCGTCCACAAATTCCTGCGCTGGATATTTCGTCGCTGGTTCAAGAAGCTGGTGGTTGAAGGATTGGAGGCGAGCCAACTTTTTGAGCAACATCTCTGTTATGAACTTCAACTTTGGCAGTTGTCAAAATCAGATGCAGGCTGACACAAATACCATGGTAATTGGTAATCGGTAATCGGTAATTGGAGGCACAGCCTCCGGGTAGTTATTCCCAGGCAGAGCCTGGAAGGCTATAAAAAATTAAAAATAACGAATATGTCTGAATGGATTCTCGAATTCGATCGCACTTCCTACTCCTATCCCTGCGGTTCGCGATCGGCAATTCATGATTTAAACCTCAAAGTTCCCGCCGGGAAACGCTGCGGGCTGATCGGTCAAAACGGCTGCGGCAAAACTACCTTTTTTCTGTTAGCAAATGGCTTGTACCAACCGCAACAGGGAATTATTCGCTGGAAAGGCGAACCGTTTTGCTACGATCGCAAATCTTTGATGCAACTGCGCCAACAAATCGGACTCGTCTTTCAAAATCCCGAACATCAATTAGTAGCTTCGACGGTAGAAGAAGATATTTCCTATGGATTGTACAATTTAGGCTTGACAGAATCGGAAATTGCTCAACAGGTACAGCAGGCGATCGACCAATTCGATCTAAGCGAACTCGCCCGCGAACCAATTCACAATCTCAGTTTGGGGCAGAAAAAGCGGGTTTCCATCGCCGATATCATGGTTCTCAAGCCGAAACTGCTGCTGTTAGATGAACCTACCGCCTATCTCGACCCGCGTCACACCCGACAACTGATCGGTTTACTGCAACAAATTCATAACGCCGGAACCACTATCCTTTTGGCAAGTCACGACCTCGATTTCATCTACCGCTGGGCAGATTGGGTGTTTGTGATGGATCGAGGAAAATTGATTTTAGAAGGAACACCGGAAACAGTTTTTGCTCAGCGGGATGTCTTGGAACAATTGCAGCTTGGGGTACCGCTGGCGATCGAGCTAATCGAGCAAATAAGGGCGATCGTGGAGAAAGATGATAACTCAAAAAGCCACACTTTTGAGCAATGGCAACAACAGATTTTACAAGCGCGTCGGCTGCTTTAAAGATTAAGCAGTTGTGTCATCTGCCCGGACAGGAACTTCATAGCGCAACTCTGCGAAGGCTTCTCCATAAACCTTCGCGGATAAAAGTCTTAGCGGGGGTGTTGCGATCGTGCGCGGTAGCAAGGGTGCTCCGCTACCAAGTGTCACCGATGCAATTGACACAATTACCTCATCAAGCAACCCGCGATCGTAAAATTGACCAACCAGATCGCCACCTCCTACAAGCCAAATATTCTGATTTCCTGCCGCCGCCATCATCTCTTGATGGACAGGTAAGACATCCCCTTTCACAAATCGAATATCTGCACCCTCGATCGCAGGCATAATCCGAGAGGTAAATACCCAAGCCGGTTGTTCATAAGGCCATGCTTGGGGACGATCGGCACCTTCATCGATCTGATGGGTCAGAATCCATTCATAAGTAGTTGCTCCCATTGCTATTGCCCCTACTTCGCGGATGAAATTAGGATAGCTGTCTCCCGCCTCGCCGAACTGAAACAACCAATCGAGAGAGTGGTGTGAATCAGCAATAAAACCATCTAAGCTGGCGGCAGTGTAATATTGAGTTTTCATTAAAAGTAACGTCTCAAATGCCTTTACGGATGAAAATACCCAACCCTTTCTATTGTATATCGTTCAAGTGCGCCTTGTCTATAATTTAAAAAAGTGAAAAATCGCGATCGCACTCTTTACCTTCATTTCCTATTATTTGGTGAGGAGATGAAGGAGGCGGCTCATTGGTTAACTGCCTGGTTCTTTTGACTACCTGAATCCTTCCATCTTGATATCCAAACTAGGAAAAGAGCGATCGCATTCTTGAGCAGTCTGAATCAGAAGTGTAGTCCACTTCAACGTCACAGCACCAAAAATTCCAGCGATAATGACGCACACTAGAAAGAAAACCTTAATCGCTTCACCATTTTTGCCGGAAACCAAGCCCCAAATCAAACCAGCAGTAATGAACCCATTACAAGTATTGTTCGCAGCTCGTCATCATCAAAACCACCTAACCTGTGCTTGATTGCTTTAAAGCTACGCCTTTGCCACTTCTCATGCTCCAACAGTTGTCTGGCCACTTGTTCTGCCATAAATTCAGTTCGCATCTGGGCAAACTCAAACTTTATTCTTCGCTCTTGAAGAAGAAAAGACGCCAAATTAGTAACAATTGCTGTTCCAAAAGCTGTGACGATAGATGTTAGGACGGTTGTAAGCATAACTTCTAATCCTCAGATAACTTTTTTGGGTCAAAATTTACGTCTCCTATCATCGCTTCTGCGTCGGCGAAAGCTGCCACTAATTTTTCCGGGGAGCTACTACCAGTGTGAAATCTCCTTGATTCAGCTCTTAAGTGTCTTTGAGCTTGACGAAATCCATTACCTTTTCGTTTAAGATCTGTTGTGTTAATCAAAGCTAATGAAATTGCGCAGATTGCAGAAAGCACTTTTGTTCGATGAGTTCATAGTTCTTCAACAAAGGTAGCCACAAGTAAAGATGACACGATTGAACTTACTCCCAGAAACAGATAAATGGAATGTAAAATATATGCATACTGATGCCATTTTTTGATGGGAGTCTCAATTTTTTCTGGTATTTATTGCATCACAAAATTAAACTATTAATTAAATGGGTAAATTGTTGAATTAGGAGAAAGAGCGATCGCACCTGCAAGCTTCATTTCCGGTTATTTAGTGAGGAGATGAATGGGTGACTAGGTGCGATCGTCCGTACAACAGTTAGACCGCTGCGCTTCTGGCGTTTAAACTTGTGGGAACTTAACCGAACAATGCAATAGGACTATAAACAACTCTCCCATCTTCAGGAGTTGCTCTCAGAACTTGCTTACGGTTGCGAGGAGCAGCACTAAGGTGTATCCAGTTAGGATCCTCAAGCGTACCAAATTCAAGAATAACCTGATCGAACTCTGGGCAGTTTTGATCCACCCATTCTGCTAATCTCCTTGTGCTGACACTAGCCGGAATTACATCTGCTGCAAAACCCAGTCGATGATCGCTATTACTAACGCCCCCTACGGCTCTGTTGAGTTCCTCTGAGCGAAACCCAGATGAGATTTTTATGGGCCCAAGCGCATCACGAGCAGGTTGAAGAATTTTTTCACATAATGTCTGAAGATTTCTAATCTCTTCTGCATTAGGAGTATTATCAATTCCTAAGCGATCTGCTGTTGAAGACTTAACTAACTCCCAAAGGTGAAAGTTTGTAGTCAACTTCATATTAAGATCCACCATTTAAAGCCACCTATTCCCCAATTGCTAGAATTGCAAAAGACAAGAGTTTATCTGTCGGAAGTCCATCTTCGATAGTTTCTGGCTCATCAAATGCCTGCCTTCTTTCGTCATCGCCTTCAAATTAAACTTGTAAATAAGCTGGCATTGTGACAGATTTCTTACTATCTACTTCAACAGGTCTGCGTAAATCTCAAACCTCGTAAAGAGAGCCCGCATGGGGATGAAAGGTTGTAGGTTTTCCCAAAAGGTTTTCAACTTCCCAGCGATACATCCCAAGCTTTAGAAACTGGAAGAGATAGCCCAATTCCCAAATACTATTGTTTTTGGGAATTCATCAGCTATTGCGCCTACATCTAGATCCATAGAATTGCTCCTCAATTCTGGATGATTAAAAGCCCAATACGAGTTTAAAACACTCGGTATTGCAATATCTCCCTATGAAAGATAAACTACAATACACCAGTAAGTCATCTAGCTCTATTTAGCTCCAGCACGCTCTAGTGCGTAAGCAAATTTCTTGGCGTAAGCTTCAATCTCAGATGCTTTATCGTCACCGTTGATCACTCTCCTAGCATTGTAATAATCAACAGTTTGTCCTTTCTCTGGATCGCCAATATAGTGCTTTAATGCATGATCTGTGAAAGAACCTTGAAACATCCCATAAAACATTATGACGGATGCAAACTTAGGATCTTTTACAGCTTCAGGATCCTTTGTAAAGTCTGGGCTGTTAGGATAAAAACTACGTACAATGGGAGTCATTTTTTCATAGTTTCTGCGCCCGGTCAGTTGAACGTAGCCACGTCCGCGAAATCTAGCACCATCGCCTGGTTGGTTGTTACCCAAGTCGGAGCGATTGTCATACCGCCTAAAGTAATCATCATCCCCGTATTCCGAAATTGGCTGCATGGTAAATGCAGTTTCATGATACACAGTGGCAAGCATATACGCTAACCACCCAATACTGCGGATATCCCAATTGACTTTGAATTCACCCGTTGGTGCAACTGGTGGAGATTCCCAAAAATCGAGAATTGATTCCATACCATCCACTTGTCCTTGACTAAGCTTGCCATTGAATAATTTATTTCGGACACTATCGTAAAAATCTGCTCTATTCATCACAAAAACTCCATACAAAACCTCTGGCTTAACTAAAAGAATAAACTACCCCCGATCGCCCTGCCGGTGAGAAAAAGTGACAAGTTTTTGTAAACTTACGTAAATTCCCTTAAAGGCTGCTAGCAGTCAATCGATTTTAGATGTTAAATTTTATTGAGATAATGGAATTGACTTCACAGCCTGTACCTGGGGCTTGTAACCCTATTGATTTCGCTCAATTGTGTAAATTTCTTTTTTTTCCTGAAAAGCAAATCGCAGTCATGGAACCTCAGTAAATTTACTTAAGAGATCAAAATCGCTATGACAGCAGAAGAAGCGATCGCTCTAGTTGATAGTCTGTTACAATCCGCAAACAAAAAGCAAAAACTCAATGACATTCAATCCCTCGTCTTTCTGGAAACCTGGGAGGGACACTCTTATCAAGAGATAGCCGCGCGCTTAGGTTACGAACTCGACCATATCAAACACGTCGGTTCGCATTTGTGGCGAAATCTCTCTCAACTTCTTGGGGAAAAAGTCTCAAAGCAAAATCTTCAAGCAGTCTTGCGCCGATACCAGCATGGCAGTGTAGCCATCTTGCCGGCTAGCGAAGGAGATAACAGAACTCAAGATTGGGGAGAAGCGATCGATGTTTCCCACTTTTACAACCGGCAACAGGAACTAGAAACTTTAGAAACTTGGATTAGCAGCAATTCTACCCGCCTGATCGGTATTTTTGGAATTGGCGGTATCGGCAAAACTTCTCTGTCTGTCAAACTCGCTCAACAAATTCAATCTCAGTTTGAATTCGTGATTTGGCGGAGTTTGCAGCAAGCACCAACCTTAGATGTTATCCTCAGCAATATTTTACCGATTTTAACTAATTCATCAGCCAGAAACAATAACTCTATTGATGTTCTCATGGAACAGTTGCGACAAAAACGCTGTTTGTTAATTTTCGACAATATGGAGTCGATTTTGCAAGCAGGAAATCGCAGCGGACAATATCAACAAGGGTTTGAAAATTACCGACAGTTATTGGCGCGCATTGCTGACGAACCGCACCAAAGTTGTCTGATTTTAACCGGACGAGAACAACCGGGCGGGTTTGCTGTGCGATCGGGGGAATTTTTACCAGTGCGATCGCTTAAACTCTTGGGAGTTTCACCGCGAGTATGCCAGCAAATCCTCGCGGCTAAAGGATTAAATTCAACGCTATTGCAGTGTCAAGATCTTGTCAACTACTTTGGCGGCAATCCCCTCGCCCTCAAACTTGCGGCAACGACTATTAAAACACTTTTTAGCGGTGACATTCACGCATTTTTAGTGCAAGGAAATACTGTTTTTAGCGATTTCTGGGATTTGCTCGATCGCCAGTTCGAGCGCTTGTCTACCCTGCAACAACAAATCATGTACTGGCTCGCCATTAACAGAGAAGGAGCGACTCCTGCGAAGTTAAAATCTGAAAATTTGCCCAAAGTTTCTGGACGGCAACTGATGGAAGCATTGGAGTCGCTGGCTGAGCGATCGCTCATTGAATATCGGCGATCGCCCGACAATACCGCATCGACAAGTTTAACGCTACAGCCAGCGATCGTCGAGTATCTCACAGAACGCTTGCTCCAAACTGTTGAGCAAGAAATTATCACAAACAAACTTAACTTATTGAAAACTCATGTATAAATTGAATTTCCAACCGAAGACTACATCCGCGACGCACAAATTCAACTTATTTTGTATCCTTTAATTGAACGTCTCTTAACCCATTTTGAAACTGCAATTCAACTCAATCATATCAAATCCGTTAGCATCGGAATAGTAAATTCGAGTTCACTGTTGACGGTTGACTGTTGACGCCGCGAACAGTGAACAGTCAACCGTCAACCGTCAACATCATTTCGGTGTAACCGGAAATGATATCAAACAGCACCTAGGCAATATTTTAGTTTGGTTGCGCGATCGAACAGCAAACCAGACAGATTATGCTGCGGTTAATCTGCTGAATTTATCCAGCAATCTCAAAACCGATATCAGAGGCTTTGATTGCTCTTAGGATTTACGCAGGGGTGGTCAGAAACCGGGTTTTTTACGAAAATACTGCGTTGTGGCCTGCAGATTCGGTAAAAAACCCGGTTTCTTTGTCGGAGTGGGTCCAGGACTGATTAAGTGCGATCGTACCAACTTTGCAGCGCCAAGCGGTGAACTTCGCGCCAACTAATATTTTTCACTCGGGCAATGGACGCGCAATCTTCGTATTCCGGCTGCACATTAGCAATCATTTGTCCAGACTTCGCAACTTTTATTTGCACTTCGCCGTATTCTGTTTGAACTGTCTGGATTTCTCGATGTAAAATAGTTCTTTCTTGAGTCGATCGCCTAATTCCCAGAGTAGTAGTCTCGCGAAAGATAACTGCTTCGCAAGCATCCTGAAATTGCGGATGACAAATCGCAGTTAACAAAACCCCCAGCCGCGACTTTTTCATCACAATTGGGGCAGTAAAAACATCCAGAGCCCCGGCGGCAAACAAAGCATCAAAAACATAGCCGATCGCCTGCGGACTCAAATCATCAATCTGCGTTTCCAATACCGCAATAGTTTCTAAGGAATTGGTAATCGGTAATTGGGAATCGGGAATGGGGAATTGGGAATTAGTAGCCGTCTTTCTCCCACTCTCCCACTCTCCCCCTCTCCCCCTCTCCCCCTCTTCCTTCTCCCCAATCCAGAGGCGCAAAATATTAGGAATTGCCAGGTTTCGAGAACCTGCACCCAAACCGATCGCCTGAATTTGCATCGGCGGTGGCGGGCCGAAACCAGCGGCGAGAGTACAGGCGATCGCAGTTCCCGTAGGAGTACACAATTCGCGATCGATACCATTGCTATAAACCGGCACTCGGTGCGTTTCCCACAACCGCATCACCGCCGGCGTCGGCACCGCTAACTTACCGTGGGCGGCCTTCACCGTACCCCCACCAGTCGGCATCGCCGAAAAGTAAAACTCCTGAATATCCAACCAATCCAAACCCAAACAAGTACCGACAATATCAACAATTGCATCCGTCGCCCCCACCTCGTGAAAGTGAACCTCGTTTGGGGGGATACCGTGTACGGCACCTTCTGCCTCTGCTAAGAGGCGAAATACGGCCAAACTCCAGGCTTCCACGCGCGGAGGCAATTTTGCAGAGACGACGATATGCTCAATTTCGGGCAAGTGGCGATGATGAGTGTGGCTAATTTCGGCATCTGCTTCCCCGTGACTGTGAGAATGTTCTTCCCCGTGATGGTGGTGGTGGCCCTCGAAAGTCGGGGATTCCGTTTCCGACGGATCGAGTGTAAAGTCGGTAGCGGGATTTTCTGGTTTTAACGACAAATCCGCAGCTAAATCGACATAAAATTTTGTTGCTTGTTGAGTATTGCGGTGGACTAATTCCGTCCGCAACTGGTACTCTGTCGAAATGCCCAGTAAATTAAGTTTTTCGATTAGGTAGTCTAAAGGAACGCCGCCGTGGACGAGAGCCCCGAGGCACATATCGCCAGCAATGCCGGTCGGACAGTCAAAATAAGCTATTTTATTCATTATTAACAATTAATTTTCAGCATTGATTGTTTCACTCGATATTTCGATCGCCCACTTAGCCTGCAAAATCTTAACATGGCAACTATTTACGAAGTGCATCCAGTTGCACCCCAAAAAAACAGGATCGAGAAAATTAAAAAAGCTCTGAAAGATGGGGCAGTGATGCTTTATCCGACAGATACAGTTTACGCGATCGGCTGCGATATCAACTCCAAGTCTGCAGTAGAACGAGTCAGGCAGATCAAGCAACTATCCAATGATAAGCCTTTAACGTTTTTGTGTTCCTCTCTGTCAAATATCACCGACTATGCTGCAGTCAGCGATGAAGCATACAGAATTATCAAGCGATTAATTCCCGGATCTTACACATTTCTGCTGCCAGCTACCAAGCTAGTGCCGCGGTTGGTAATGAACCCAAAACGCAAAACCACCGGAATTCGAGTTCCCGACCACCCGCTTTGTTTTACACTGTTGGAAGCTTTGGGAAATCCGATTATTTCAACATCCGCTCACATTACCACTGATGATGAAGGTGAAGCACCAGTCCCTGCATCAAATGCAGAAAGCTTTGGCAAAGCTGAACTGTTTGACTGTTTTTCAAAGTTAGTGGATGTCATTGTCGATGACGGTTCCGATCCGGGATATCAAGTTTCTACCATTCTCGATTTGACCGAAAGCGAACCGATTGTTGTTCGCCGCGGTTTGGGATCGGAAGCTGTCGCCGTTTGGGAAAATAAATAAAATTTCAAGGGGCGGGTCAATCGATTTTAGATTTTAGATTTTAGATTTTAGATTGACCCCACGGATAAATGCGGGGGCTTGAGGATTTTCGATTTTCGATTTGGGATTGATTCCACGGATAAATCACGTGGCGGGTACCACCTTTGAAATTCTTGGTCAGGACTTGAGTCCTTGTTTATTCCCAGCTTGAGGAATTCCGTCATCACTACAAACATTTGTTATTTTCCCTCTTTTCTTCTAATCCGCTGGGAGTGGACCTCGTTTTTTCCAGAGCGAATTCTCTTCGCCGATGCGCCGATTCGCTTTTCTGCTTGGGATTTTTCTAGTTTTTAAAGGGGAATAAGTTCTGGGAAATTGACCAACACTTGCTCGTTGGTAAGTTCGTCTCCCAACTGTGCGGGAGAAAAATGAACTTGCACAGCTCGCAGCCTTTGCTGGTAATTTAAATTAATCAGTGCTTTTAAACCGACTTTCAGCGCGCTGATGTCAGCTAGGTCAGTTTCTAGGGCTGGAACTTCGCCTTCATAAGCAACTGTCAGCATCACTACCACATTTCTAGTTACCGGCAAAGACAAGGGGGATTTTTGATCGTAAACCGAGGTGCTGTATTGAGGCTCGCTGAGATAGCGATCGGCTGAATCCGTGAAAAGTTCATCCACATAATCGCCGGCTTCGCCTTCATTCCAAAAAACATCGCCTTCATTGGCGGCTGCTTGCCAGTAGTTGTCGTATTGCAACAGGTGATTGCAAATTTCTACAAGACCTTCTCCTAAAACTGCTAGGTTGCCATCGGCATCAATTGCTTGTCTTGCTGTGCGGTTGAGAACTCCTAACAGCGGTGCAACATCTTCGCCTGTTAGGTGAACGAACACCCGGCAAACTGCCAATCGAGTTTGACCTGTAAATTGATTGAATCGATCGCGCCAAGCATTCATACCTATAGTTGTAATCTGTAGGGCTATATTTCCCACCGTAGCAGGCGATTTGAACTTTTGCCGTCTACCCTCAGATTGATATGAAAAGTATTTCTGGCGAGAGCCTCGGCAACATAATGTCTCGCTTTGAGCCATCTAATTCTTTCTTCAGTTTTCAATCGGATCAAATACACTAGGGAGACGGCACTGCCGTCTCCTGACGGGGAGCGGCGATTTTTAATAATTGATATAAAATTGAGGATTGTAGCAAGACTTTTTTAAATTGGTATTAATTCGGCGGTTTTTTGCTTCGCCGGAATATGATATTGTGCGGTATCGATTTATCGGTCATTGTTTGCTGGGCTGGGCGATCGCAATGACAGGAAATTTTGACACTCCTGGCCCTAAAGGCGTGAGGATTCTTAGTTCAAAGACTGGACTTAAATTAAGAACGTTGCCGCACCTAATCCAGAGGTCTAGTCTCCCTAAGCGTTTACGATCTCTAGGATCGAAGTTCCGACATGACCTGTCGTACCTATCCCGCGATTCAGGATGTTAATTGCAGCATTATGATCTCTATCGATTTCGCATCCACATTTACAAATATGAGTACGAGTGGATAGAGACTTCTTAACGATTTCACCGCATTTACTACATTCTTGGCTAGTGCAAGCAGGGTTTACTGCAATGGTAATCCGACCAAACACTTTTCCAAAATATTCTAAGAACATTCTGAACTGATACCAAGAAGCATCGCTAATTGAATTTGCCAGACAATGATTTTTAACCATGTTGGACACCCTCAAATCTTCATAGACTACTACATCGTTTGATGTGATTACGCACCTTGCTAACTTGATAGCATGGTCTTTACGCTGCCTACTTATTTTGAGGTGTCGCTTACCTAAAATCACTCTAGCTTTGCGGCGATTTGAACTCCCTTTTGTTTTCCGACTTACTAAGCGTTGAGTACGTTTTAACTGCACTTCACCCTTACGCAGAAATCTAGGATTAGGAATCATTTCGCCATTTGAATCGGTGTAAAACTCCTTTAGCCCTACATCTAATCCGATAGTTTTCCCTGTTGATGGGGCTAACTCAATTCTGTCTACTTGAATGCAAAATTGAGTGTAATATCCATCTGCTCTTTTAACCAGTCTCACCCGTTTAATCTGCTCTGGCTGATAGAAATTTAGGTCACGAGTGCCTTTTAACTTTAATCTGCCAATCCCGCATTTATCGGTAAAGGTGATTGACTTTCTATCTGCTGAGAGTTTCCAAGAATTGGTCTTGTACTCCACAGAACGGCAGTCTTTTTGGAACTGTGGGAAACCAACTTTTTTCCCTTTAATCCCTTTTTTGACGTTTTCATGGAATCGAGAAATACTAGCCCACGCTCTTTCTGCACTTGCTTGCCGAGCCATTGCGCCTAACTTGTTTGCAAAGTCAAACTCTTTAGCCCAAATAGCACAGTACTTAGAAAGATCGAACCAAGATTTAGCCCCACCATTTATCCACAAGCGAATAGACTTGTTGCGAATGAATTGACAAATTCTAATCGCTTCATCAATCGCTTGAAATTGGTTCGGTTTTGCATAAATCTTAAATTCTAGAGTTAGCATCTTTTTTTCTCCTGTTATTCCTATGATAACATATTCATCATAGGAATAGATCAATTAATAAAAATCCCCCGAGAAGGGGGAGGCTCTAACCCCGAATTTTTGGTATGGGTAGATAATTTCACCTCAAAAAACCTCCAATCTTGCAAGATTGGAGGTTCGCTGAGCAAATACTTGGGTTTTAGATAACTATTTGAGGCTCGCGCTTTGGACTTGTTCGATCGCAATTTCCGAACTCAACTCGGCAACTGGCGAAACCGGCAAATCCAGCTCGCCGCCCGGAGCTTCTGGGTGTTCGCGAACGGCTGCAACCGCATCTGCTGACTCAGCTACAGCACCCGCCGCCGCCAAATCGACCAACGCCGGAACTTCCAGGTATTCAGAAACACCTGTATCTGCGATCTGAGCTAGAGGCTCATGACAAACTTCAAAATTATCGCTCATCGCAGCGCAAGCAGCAGAGGCGCGCTTGCCGGCACGGTAGCTCATGTAGGCTGCACCGCCACCCAAAACTCCAGCCAAACCTAAGAAACCGAGAACTGCTGTTTTGTAGGGTTTCCAGGGATTCATTCGATCCGAGCCGCCGGAACCTAGGAGCGTTGTCGCAGAACCAGATTTAGCCGCCCCAGATTTGTTGTAGGAACAGGGGTAAGCAGATGCGGCGTCACCTAGTGCGATGCTGCTTGCGATCGCGACGACCGAAGCAATGCCAGCTAACACTTGAAACTTCTTCATGGTGTTCTGGAGATTGTAAAGGATAATTAAAAAATTAATGGTAACAGCTCTTTACAAATGTATCAACTCTAGGCGCCACCAAGATCGCGCATCGATCGCAAATGTCAACTATAGCCTCACGCAATTCAAATTTAAAGTTGCCCGCTTAAAAATATTAAATACTTGCTCTGTAAGCGTTTTGACCAAAAATGCCTTTTTCTTAAAGTCAGGTGAGCCCGGTCGCGCGCGATCGCGCCCATATTATAAAATCTCAAGTGAGACAAGAGAAAAATTAAGGACATGGCGACCCACACTTGATGAGAAACTACTTTTAACGGTACTTTTGAAAAGACTTAGTTATTGGAAAAACTCTTATTTTTATGACAGACAGCGGGAATCAAGGCATTCAGCGATCCCCTCGGCGATTGTTGGTGACGGGCGGAGCTGGATTTATAGGATCGAATTTTGTGCATCACTGGTGCAGCAGCTATCCGGGCGATCGAGTAGTCGTACTCGACGCTTTAACCTACGCCGGAAACAGACAAACCCTGGCAACTTTGGAAGGAGGAGAAAATTTTCGGTTTGTGCAGGGGGATATTTGCGATCGTACCCTAATCGATACCTTGCTGAAAGAAGAAAACATCAACACAGTCGCCCACTTGGCCGCAGAATCCCACGTAGACAGGTCAATTATCGGGCCAGGAGCCTTTGTTCAAACAAACGTTGTCGGAACCTTCACACTTTTAGAAGCCTTCCGCAAGCATTTAGAAGCAATTGATGAGTTCTCTCTCAAAGCACAAATGCGCTTCCTCCACGTTTCTACCGACGAAGTTTACGGCAGTCTCGGCCCCGACGACCCAGCATTTACAGAAACAACCGCGTACTCGCCCAACAGTCCTTACTCAGCTTCCAAAGCTGGTAGCGACCACCTCGCCCGCGCTTATTTCCACACCTACGGCGTCCCGACAATTATCACCAACTGTTCAAACAATTACGGTCCGTATCACTTCCCAGAAAAGCTCATTCCATTAATGTGCATCAATATGCTATTGGGCAAACCGCTGCCAGTATACGGCGACGGTCAAAACGTGCGAGATTGGCTCTACGTGCTCGACCACTGCCGCGCTTTAGATGCCGTTATCCACCGCGGCAAACCAGGGGAAACCTACAATGTTGGCGGTAACAACGAGGTAAAAAATCTCGATTTAGTAAAAATGCTGTGCCAGCTAATGGACGAATTAGCTTCTGATTTGCCCGTGCGTCCTTGCGAACAATCGATCGCATTTGTCAAAGACAGAGCCGGGCACGATCGGCGTTATGCTATTGATGCCACCAAAATTAAAACAGAGTTAGGTTGGACTCCCTCAGTAACAGTTGAAGAAGGTTTGCGACAAACTGTGGAATGGTACTTGGCCAATCGTATGTGGTGGGAACCCCTGCTTTCGGAGGAATATCAAACTTACTACCAGAAAATCTACTCTAATTAATCTACTCTTGGGCGCACGGGCCGCCAGAAACCCGAACCGATAAAAAACCAGGTTTTCAAGCTCAAGAGTGCGTCCAAAAAGGTTTCGGTCTTGCCGAATTGCTTTACATTTAAACTCAGCCGCGCAGAAACCGGGTTTGAGGGAGGAAAATCTTTCGTGGAGTGCGATCGCCAGGAGTTAAAAAACCCGCTTTCTTTGGTATCAGCGCCTAACTTCAGATTTAATTAGGTGGACGTAAATATCACAAACATTTACTTTTGTCAAATTTTGTGAAGATTTAGTTAACAATCATCCCAAACGCATAAATTCAAGTGTTTCTGGCGGATAATTTGTATAGAGTTACCAGGTTAAGTAAGCATTTTAGAAGCTTTTACTAAAAACAGAAAGTAGCAATGACCGAAATCAACTGGCTCAAGCACGTCCAAGAACCTAAATACTGGCTGTTAGGCATCGCCTCCGGTTTGATAGCCCTGCACCTAACTCTGACTTCTAGAACAAACGACACTGACCTATTCGGCACAATGTTACTGTTTTGGGGAGTCGTGGCATTTCTCATTTGGGAAAGGCACGAATCGTTAACTTTTGAAAGCGGAGTTTTCGCCAGCTTTTTTGGGGCCTCGTTAATTGCTTTAATATTGCTCAAAAGTTCGTCGATATCTGGATACGACTTGTTTCTCAGAGCAACACCTTTTTTGTCTGGAATCAGTCTCGCATTGCTGGCTTCTGGCACAAAAGGACTGAAACAATATTGGCAGGAACTTCTAATTCTTGGCTATACAGCTATTCCTCCCGGATTGATCGGAGTATTAGTTGATATAGCCCTATTAACAGCAAAGTTTTCAGCTTTTATCCTGCACTATCTAGGATTTGAAGTTTTGCGGAAAGGGGTTTTGCTAATCCTGGAAAAGGGAAGCGTAGAAGTGTATCACGGCTGTTCGGGGGCGAATGTGATTCTACAATTGTTAGGAATGGCTGTAATTTTCTTGCTAATGTTTCCAACAACGGTGGGTCAGAAAATTGTAGTGCCACTCGTGGCAATAATTAGTGCATTTGTAGTGAATGCTGCGCGAGTTGCTCTCCTGGCAGTGCTGGTATCGCTATCTCAACCCGAAGCATTTAAATACTGGCACGAAGGAAGTGGTTCGGTAATCTTTTCGATGATTGCTGTATTTATTTTCGGTTTATTCTGCTGGTTTGCAATTTTGAAAGACCAACCCCAAAATAAGGAAGAACAGAATTGCTAATGGCTATTACCTCTTGGAAACCAGTTAGGCTTTCCCTGTTGGCTGTTACTTTGGGAGGGGTTTTGTTGGTTGCCGGAAAATTGGTTTTCTATCCATCTGCCCCCAATAATCAGGCAACCCCGTTTGAGTTTCCCGAGTCGGTGCCTCTAGCCGATTGGGAACTGTACAAGAGCGCGCCGCTCGAAATTAGCGACAATTCACAAGTCAAAGCTGCCAGGAAATATGAATATCAAAAAAATAGCATGGCTCTAGAAATAGAGATGCGCTATGCCGTAGGCACCATTGGGGAAGTGGAAGATATGATGAAGGGACATACAGTTCTCAAGTCGTCTCCTGGTAAACTAGCATTAGTAAACACTCAAGGCGCGGGGTTTCACGGAATTTTGCAACTGAAAAATCGACTGTATTTGAGTTCGTGTATCAATCCTAGCGGCGGTGCTACAGTCACTTCCCAACAGTTTAGATATAATCGAAATACTCGCGATTGGCACCCCAACCGCATTCTGTTTTGGTTGTTGGGTCGGGGAAATATTCAAGACCTGCGCTGTTTGTGGACTCAGATGTCTGTGCCTTTGGATAAAACAACTCCAGAAGATGCCAAAAAAATTCTAGAGAATGCTTGGGTTTCTTGGTATCGGTGGTGGCAGCCGCGATTTCCCGAGCCTTGAGCCGAGTCAGTCGATTTTAGATTTGAGATTTTAGATTTACTCCACAGATGAATCTGGAAGCTTGAACAAGAGTCTAAAATTTTTGACTCTCCACGACAGGAGTACGTGGCACGGTATCCGTTTTTGGGCGGGATCGAGAGAGATTTTTCTTAACAACAACTCTGATGATTTTATGAATGACGTACAAGGCGATCAAGGTTTTTCTATCTACAGGCTGCGTTGGATTGGCTACGGTCTATTAATTTTGTCTGTATTAGATACGATTGCAACTCTTATACCAGCAAATTTTGGCAATCGCCTCTGGGAATTGCAGACGATTGGGGCAATAGTGGAACGGGTGCCAGTTCCTCTACTGGCAATGGCGCTGATATTTTTTGGAGAAGGGTACGACCGCAGAAGTTTGGAAAACCTTTTTTTGAAGCTTTTGTCTTGGGTGTGTCTGCTGCTAGGTCTGGTTTTTCTATTAATGCTGCCTTTGGGAATTTTTGGCACTATCTACGTCAACAACCAAAACAACCAGCAAATTGATACTCAAGCAAAGCAACAATTTGCTCAGTTGCAGCAGGTGGAAGAACGGCTGACTAAGGGTAGTCCTCAAGATTTAAAGAATTTGGCGGCGGAACTTACCCGTTTGGGGGTACAAGCGGATACGGAAAACCCACAGCAATTGAAAGACCAAATTCTTTCGAGAATTACTCCGGCTAAGGAACGGTTGCAGACGCAAAAAGACGCGGTTCAGTCAAATCAGCGCTTGGGGTTATTTAAAAATGCTGTTAAGTGGCTGCTGGGCGCGCTGATTTCTAGTGTTTTGTTTTTTACGCTGTGGCGCGGTACTGATTGGGCTCGGTAGTAGTTTTGAGTTTTGAGTTTTGAGTTGGTAAGGTGCGCATTGCTCACCCTACCAACTTATAAATGCAAACAGAAGCCACACATTTCAACTTCTATTATTTAAGAGTCTGCACTTCAGGATATGCCAAAATTTTCGCGTCAGCCGTCAGCACCGGACACTCATGTATTTTCGCTGTTGCTACAATAATTTGGTCAGCAGGATGGCGGTGAAAACCCGTGAGTTTGGTTGACTGATTTTTGAGGGATTAAGGTTTCTATTCGCTTCTGTATTTTGGTAGAAATGCGAAATACTAGGAGTCCTTTGACTAGCTCAATACGGATAGAACCCTCGCTCGGTAAGCTGTTGAGTAAACGGTGCAGATTGAGAAGCAAATTACTTGTTATAGTAGCTCGGTTTAAATGTTATCGGAAGGTGCGGAATGCGCACCCTACAAAGTTAAGAACTTAGGTGCTGTATGAGGGTATTTTCTAGTTTGTCTGCAATCCCTTCGACCCAGTTTTCATCTTGTTTTGTGTAGCTGCGGGGTGCGTTAGCACCTAAGATTAAAACGCCTTGAGTGCCGATTGGCTGACAGATGACTCCTTGAGTATTTTCTGGCAAATAGTCAAATTCAATTCGCCCGGGATAAATATTGAGATTTACTAAATAAACTGGTTTGTTTTTGTCGAACACTCGCTGCAAAATCGGCCCGGGTTTGACTTCGGGATTGATGCCTAAAATGCCGCGCCGCAATAGGATTTTTCCTTGATACAAAATCACGATCGACCTTGTGGCGGTATTTGTCAACAGCAAACGCGACGCCCAGGCTAATTCTATTTTCACAGCCTCAGGCAAATCCGGCGCAAATTCAAAACCTTCTTCGCCTATAAGTTTTACCGAATCCGGCGATCGCGCTTGCACCTGCTGCCACAGCAAACCTGTTAAAATCAGCAGAGCGCTGATAATTACTCCCAAAGCGTCCGATCGAGCTTGAGAATCTGTGATTTGCTCTGTCAGCAAGCGGTTGACCATTAGCAGCGTACCTGCTAACCCTCCTGCAACTAAGGGCAATTGCCGCAAAACTCTATTGGGATCAGATTTTGTCATTAGTCATTAGTCATTAGTCATTAGTCATTAGTCATTAGTCAACAGTCAGCAGTCATTAGTCAGTAGTCAGTAGTCATTAGTCAACAGTCAACAGTCAACAGTCAACAGTCAACAGTCAGTAATCATTAGTCATTAGTCATTGGTAATTGGTAGTTGGTAATTTAACTAATGCCAACTGCCAACTGCCAACTGCCAACTGACTTTATCCTACTTCTCCAATTTCGACAATTCGCTGGAACAGATAGCCTGTGCCCCGGGCGGTGAGAATTAATTCGGGATTGCTGGGGTCGTCTTCCAACTTGGCCCTAAGCCGCGAGATGTGAACGTCCACTACGCGGGTGTCTACGTGGCGTTCTGGCGTGTATCCCCACACTTCCTGCAAAATTTCCGATCGCGAAAAAGGCTCTCCAGAACGGCTGACAAGCAGTTCTAACAGGCTGAATTCCATGCCCGTGAGCCGAATTCGTTCGTCGCCTTTGTAAACTTGGCGCTTGTTTGTGTCAATCCTAATATTGGTGACGTGGATGACTCCGGAACTGGGAATCCCCGAGGCGCCGTTTTTGTCAACCCTCCGCAGTACCGAACGGATGCGGGCTTCGAGTTCTTTGGGAGAGAAAGGTTTGACGACGTAATCGTCGGCGCCCAATTCTAAACCGGTGATGCGATCGGCTACGTCTCCCAAAGCAGTTAGCATGATGATGGGCACGTCTGACTCTTTGCGCAACTCCTGACAGACGCCGTAACCGTCTAGCTTCGGCATCATCACGTCCAAAACCACTAAGTCGGGTTCGGTGTTGCGAAATGTTTCCAGAGCTTCTTCGCCGTCAGCAGCGGTGACGACATCGTAGCCAATCATGGAAAGGCGAGTCTCCAGAATGCGGCGGATACTGGCTTCGTCATCGACTACCAGAATTTTTTCTTTATGGTTTTCCAAGTTACCGAGCACTCCTTAAGTTACATTTCAGATAGTGTTAATTTTTTGTACCCTATCATAGAAGACACCAATTGAATCATGTGTGGGGCTCGGTCTGAAAGCTTGATAATTGCTTTAACTCAAACTTTTCTAAATGTTAGGGTGACTATTTATCATATTGACACTCCCCGGTCTCAAGGCGCAGGGATTCTTGGTTCCGCGTCGTGAATTGCTGAGATAGGTTTGCACCAACCTCAGTAGCGGTCTCAACTCCCCAAACGTTTATTGGATCTCGTCCAAAAGTTCCGACGTGCCCCGTCGTACTTAATCCTCGACTCAGGATATTTCTAGCTGCATTGTGGTCTCTATCTAGGACGCATCCACACTGACAAGCATGGGTACGGGTGGATAGAGTCTTTTTCACCACTGTCCCACAGCTAGAGCATTCAAGGCTCGTATAAGCTGGATTTACGGCAATCGTGATTTTCCCAAACACCTTGCCGAAATATTCCAGCCAAATACGGAACTGATACCAAGATGCGTCGTTAATCGATTTTGCAAGGCAGTGATTCTTTACCATATTTCGCACTCTCAAATCGACCTAGGCCACTACATCGTTTGATGTGATTACGCACCGCGCTAACTTGACAGCATGGTGCAATACGATTGCCTACTTATTTTGAGATGCCTCTTACCCAGAACCACCCGTGCTTTGCGACGATTGTTTGAACCCTTAACCCCCTTTGATAAGCGCTTTTGGGCCTTCTTTAATCTCAATTCACCTGTGCGGAGGAATCGGGGATTGATTGCTGTTTCACCCTTTGAATCGGTATAGAATTCCTTCAAACCCACATCTAACCCAATAGCATTACCCGTTGCGGGGATAGATTCAGAGCGGTCTACGGAAATACTAAACTGAACATAGACACCATCAGTTCTCTTCACCAGTCGAACCGGTTTTACTTGGTCTAAGCTATAGAACAGCAGAGTGCGAGTCCCTTTCAGCTTGAGTTTACCTATCCCACATTTATCGGTGAAGGTGATTGATTTTCGGTCTTCTGCCAGTTTCCACCCAGAGGTTTTGTATTCTACAGAGCGACAATTTTTCTGGAATTTAGGGAAACCTTTTTTCTTGAGAGTCTTTTTCTGGCAATTTTCGTAGAACCGAGTTATTGCAGCCCATGCCCGTTCTGCACTAGCCTGCCTTGCCATAGAATTTAATCTATTTGCCAAGTCAAATTCTTTTGCCAGAACAGCACAGTTCCGAGACATCTCTAACCAAGACTTAGCGTTGCCATCCATCCACAGCCTGAGCGATTTGTTCCGAATAAACTGAGTTATCCGAATCGCCTCGTCTACTGCAACGAACTGAAACGCTTTGCCGTAGGCTTTGAACTCAAGAACTAGCATAGAATTTCCTCCTATTCTTATAGTAGCACACCTAATATAAGAAGGGCTTGAAATGCTACTATAGATTAACAAGTAGCCCTGAAGTGCGGGGCTTTAAACCCATCTTTTTGGTAAACAATGCCTAAGCCTCGAATACAATATATTTGTCGGGAATGCGGGTATGATTCACCACAATATTTTGGCAGGTGTCCTAGCTGTCAGAAGTGGGATTCTTTTGACGAGCAGGTAGAACAACCTACTGCAGGTGTGCCGCGGGCTGGTTTAACTGGGGTGACAACTAAGACAGTGGGCGGTTCGCCCCCTGATAAGTCGAAGGGTCAACCAAGGGTATCTTTCAGATTATCGCAGATTGCTGACCAAACTCAGTCTCGCTGGCCTTCGGGTTACGGGGAACTCGATCGAGTTTTGGGAGGCGGGATTGTTCCCGGATCCCTGGTGTTGATTGGGGGGGAACCGGGAATCGGGAAATCGACGCTACTGTTGCAGGTGGCGAATATGTTGGCCCGCAAGGATCGGATACTGTATGTCAGTGCCGAGGAGTCCGGCCAGCAGGTGAAGTTGCGATCGCAGCGTTTGGGCGTGGCTAATCCGGTTGAGTTGTCAAGCAACGGCGGGCATAAATCCGATCGCAACGGGGAAGCTAAAACGGATTCCGAGGACAATTCAGCGGAGAATTTCTATTTGCTTCCCGAGACGGATTTAGAAGTTGTTTTGCGGGAGTTGGAAGCGCTGAAACCGAATGTGGCGGTGATTGACAGCATCCAAACTATTTATTTTGCTAGTTTAACATCGGCTCCGGGTTCGGTGGCTCAGGTGCGGGAATGTACATCTGCTTTGATGCAGGTAGCGAAAAGGGAAAATATTACTTTATTTATTGTCGGTCACGTTACGAAAGATGGAGCTTTGGCCGGGCCGAGGGTTTTGGAACATTTGGTAGATACTGTACTGTATTTTGAGGGCGATCGCTTTGCTTCTCATCGACTTTTGCGATCGATGAAAAACCGTTTTGGCGCGACTCACGAAATCGGCGTTTTTGAAATGGTAGCCCACGGTTTGCGAGAAGTAGATAATCCGTCGGAGTTGTTTTTAGGAAATAGAGATGAATTTTCTCCCGGTACTTCGACGACTGTTACTTGCGAAGGAACTCGACCGATTTTAGTGGAAATTCAGGCCTTAGTCAGCCCTGCAAGTTTCGGTTCCCCGCGCCGCACTACTACTGGTGTGGACAATGCTAGATTGCAGCAAATTTTAGCTGTTTTGGAGAAAAGGGTGGGGATTCCTTTATCTAAATTAGATGTGATTTTGGCGACGGTGGGCGGGTTGAAGGTGGACGAACCGGCGGCGGATTTGGCAGTTGCGATCGCCGTTGTGGCCAGTTTTCGCGATCGGGTGGTTGATGCACGCACTGTCTTGCTTGGGGAAGTTGGTTTGGGGGGACAGGTGCGGCCGGTTTCGCAATTAGAGTTGCGGCTGAGGGAGGCGGCGAAACTGGGTTTCAAAAGGGCGATCGTTCCTAAGAATCAACCCGTGCCAGATTTGGGGATGGAGATTATTCCGGTGGCGAAAGTAATCGATGCAATTATTGCGGCGATTCCGGCTACTCCGGCTCAGTTGCAGTCGGTTGATTTGGAGTTGCAGTCGGTTGATTTGGACGAAGATGATTTGTTGAATTGAGTTAGAATAGTAATGTTGGAAATTGAGAGTAAGGAGGCATAAATTATGTATCAAGTAGACATTATTGAGGCAAAAGAAAAGCTTCTGGAATTAATCGAAGCGGCGATGAGAGGCGAAGAAGTGGCGATTACTCAAGATAACCAGCCTGTTGTAAAATTGGTAGGAATACCCCCAGCTAATAAGAAGCGCTGGCCATCCAAAGCTGGGAGTGCTAAAGGAATGGTTTGGATGTCCGATGATTTTGACGAACCGCTAGAAGAGTTTAAGGAGTATATGGAATGAGGTTGTTGTTGGACACTCATACTTTCATTTGGTATGTCACGGACAACCCTAGACTTAGCGCCCATGTCAAACTGCTAATTGAAAATGAAAATAACGAGAAGCTAGTCAGTATAGCTAGCATCTGGGAAATGGCGATTAAGCACAGCATAGGCAGGCTAAACTTTAGTCTGCCTTTTATGGAGTTTGTCGGACAGCAACTCACTGTTAGCAATATCGGACTACTGGAGATTAATCTCCAGCACATTGAGGTTGTGGCTTCACTGCCTTTGCATCACCGTGACCCATTTGACAGGCTGATAATTGCACAATCTATGGCGGAACAGATACCGATTTTGAGCGTTGATGCTATTTTTGATGCTTATGCGAGCGCGGGTGTGGTGAATTAAGTTAGTTTAAAAATAAAGAGGCGAAGATAAAACAATTTAAAATCATCATGGAAAAACATTCCGATGGTTATGTAGCCTATCCCCTTGGTATCAAAGGTGCCGTAGTTGGTGAAGGTGACACCTATGAAGAAGCCTTAGCTGATGTCAAGTCAGCTATTCGCTGCTACATAGAAGTATTTGGCAAAGAAACAATGGAAAACGAATTACCTGCGATCGAGACTTTTTTAGTAGAAGCAGACGTGGCTATTTAATGTCAAAGTTTCCTGTCGATGCTTCTAAAAGACGAGTCATATCATGTCCGGTCGATTCCCTCCGCTTCGCTTCGCCCGAAATCAGGTAGGGGCGGGTAAACCTGCCAATATCTGCCAACAATCTCCAATCTCAAAAACCCGCCCGGCCGGGATATTATGGTCAATCGATCGGACATGATATCATCAGAACATTTCAGTTGTTGAGTTTTCGGATTATTAGAGAACGCGAACATATTGTCATGGTGCGATAGAATCAGGATGGCACGGAGACTCCGTTAGTAATGCCTAACCACGATAAAATAAAATCAGGGACACTGAGAGCAATTTGTACTCATGCGGGAATTTCTAGAGAGGAAATTTTAATAGCTTATGCACAAAGTTGAGTGCAGATGCTATCTACGATAACACTTGAAATATGTCAAATTAGAGATTGCCTTTTTTGAGGTGCGTTTTCAATCAAACATGAAAAAATCAAAAAGACGTAAAAATCAGTGGTCAAATGAACTAAACGACATCATTCGAGGTGCATCGGGCGGCTTTTTGTTCGGTACTCCCCTGCTTTATACCATGGAGGTTTGGTGGATCGGTTCGTATACTAAACCAGCGGAAATGTCGATCGCGATCGCAACTACCTTTATCGTCGTTTTCTTGCTGACTCGCACTGAAGGTTTTCGCAAAACTAAGGACATCCGCTGGCGAGATGCTGCAATCGATACCGTAGAAGCAATCGCCATCGGCATTGTCTGCGCGGCTTTTGTCCTGTTTTTGCTCAGGGAAATTACCCCGGAGACTCCGCTGCAAGAAACTTTGGGGAAAATTATCTTTGAAGGCCTGCCGTTTTCCTTGGGAGTTGCCCTGGCAAGAGGTTTCTTGAGCGGCGATCGCTATCAAAGTTCAGACAGCGAAAACGAACCTACCATTAATCCAACTCTAGCAGATATCGGCGCTACTTTAATCGGCGCGATGATAATTGCTTTCAATATCGCCCCAACTGACGAAATTCCCATGCTAGCAGCAGCGATTTCGCCGCCTTGGCAATTAGCAATTATCGCCGCTTCGCTGCTAATTTCCTACGGTATTGTATTTGTAGCAGGCTTTACTTATCAAGCAAAACGGCAGCAACAGCAAGGGATTTTTCAGCGTCCCCTCAGCGAAACTGTCATGGCCTATTTAGTGTCGCTGGCGGCTTCTGCATTTATGATGTTTTTTTTCCACAAACTCAGTTTTGACGACCCGTGGTCGATTTGGTTGAGCTATACGTTAGTATTGGGATTGCCCGCGACTATTGGCGGCGCCGCAGGGAGGTTGGCAGTATGAGTGAAAGTAATAACGAACAGCAACAAAAAAGAACTCCTGCTGAATGGGCGACATTTGCGATCGCCTGCTCGATCCTTTCTATACTCATCGGACTCGTACTCTATAACTGGCTGACTAAAAAACACGAACCTCCGATTATTTCTGTCACTCGCAACACGCCTATTCGCGAAACTCAAGGGCAATTTTACGTGCCGTTTACAGTAACTAACACGGGCGGCGAAACGGCCGAATCAGTGCAAATTATTGCCGAACTGCGCGTCAACGGCGAAGTCTTGGAATCCGGCGACCAGCAAATTGATTTTTTGTCAAGCGGCGAAACTCAAGAAGGAGCTTTTATCTTCAGCCGCAACCCCAGTCAAGGTCAATTGATTGTGCGATCGAGCAGTTATAAACTACCTTAGTAGTGCTAAATAAGTAATGATACATCGTAGTGATGTACAAAATAGCACTTCACTACTATGTGATTTTCTAGCGATTAGGAAAAAGACAAGGTTTTTCCGGTAGTGCCCTAGAAGTAATGATACTAGATTAGCAGTAGTTCTTGGTAATCTATCCCTGACAATGCCTCTTTGTCCTAACTGTTCTTCTTGCCAGACAGTCAAAAACGGTCGCATTCACAACAGTAAACAGCGGTTTAAGTGTGTTAAGTGCGATCGGCAATTCGTTGAACATCCGCATTCATAAGGTGATTGAGCAGGAGACACGAGAACTAATTGATCGATTGTGGTTAGAACGTATTTCACTTGCCGGGATTGCTCGTGCGATCCAGATTTCTCAGCAATGGCTCCAACCCTACGTTAATGAGAAATATGCTGGGATACCCCGAAGCGTCGATTGAAGCCGTAGGAGAAGCCAGTTATTTACCTGTCTCCTTTTTCTCCGGATTTAAATCTAATTAAAAGTAAAAGAGTCTAAGCTCAAAGAATATCTACGTTCGGTTGGTGCACGTAAGTAGTGACACCTGAGAGTCAGCAATTGTACGGAGTCGAATCGCTCACTCTCAAAGATATCAAAAATTGGTTCACTCATTGTTGTTACTGTACCTCATACGGTTGAAAACCGCTGTAAACGAAGGCGGGCGAGGCGGATTTTAAAAGGGCAAAATCTCTCCTAGCCATGATTAGGGGTTAAACCCCCCACTACAGACCATTGATATTTTTTTGCGCCTATTTACTTCGCCGCGGGATGTGCTATCATCAAAAATATAAAAATTAGATAAAAAATGTGATCTATTTTACAATAGTTCAGACATCATTTTTAAGCTAATTAACCAAAAAACATTTTTTTCAGGGTTCACTATTAAAGAAAGAATGAGATTTTTAGGGAAACTGCCGCTACTATTTACTTTCGCACACCATCAAATACTCTACTGTTAACAGAGGTACAATATTTATGAATATTAAGGCTAAGTACAAACTCATCGAAAAAATTAATGTGGGTTTAAATACAGTAGTTTATCGCGCAGATAGGAGGGAAGATCATACTGCTGTGATTATCAAAACCCTGATCGCAGACTATCCTACTCTCGAAGAGATTATGCAGTTGAGACATGAATATGAAATCTCCCGACATCTCAATTTAGAAGGTATTGTCAAGGCTTATGGATTGGAAAATGATCGTAATGGTCTAGCAATAATATTGGAAGATTCAAAAGGAGAAGCCCTCAACAACTTTTTGAATCATCGCCAACTAGAACTCAAAGAGTTTTTGGAAATTGCTATTCAGTTAGCAGATACTCTGGGTAAGTTGCATGACAACAAAATTATTCATAAAGATATTAAGCCGACAAATATCATCATTACTCCTGCTACGCTCGACGTAAAAATTACTGACTTTAGCATTGCCACGCGGTTGTCTAGAGAAACCTCAACACTCAGCCATCCCACTTTACTAGAAGGCACACTCGCCTATATATCGCCAGAGCAAACAGGGCGGATGAATCGCTCAATTGACTATCGCACCGACTTCTACTCTTTAGGTATCACCTTCTATGAAATGCTGTGCGGTGAAGTGCCATTTCAGGCTACAGATCCGATGGAATTAGTTCACTGCCACATCGCTAAACAGCCTGTCCACCTCTGGGAAATTATATGGGGGTACGAGCAAAAGAGCAGAGTAAAAATTACCAGAGACAATCCCACCTTTAAAAGTCAAAATCGTGAGATTATCAAAGCGATTTGTGACATAGTGATGAAATTATTAGCCAAAACTGCTGAAGATAGATATCAAAGTGGTTATGGTATCAAAGCGGATCTAGAACAATGTTTAAATCAATTACAACAAACTGGCAATATTTCAAACTTCATACTGGGTGAGCGTGATAAGTCCGGTCAATTTCTGATCCCACAAAAACTGTACGGACGAGAAGCACAAGTAGCCACACTGATGGATGCCTTTGAGCGGGTTAGCACTGGAACAGCCGAGCTCATGCTAGTTTCCGGTTACTCAGGAATAGGTAAATCTTGCTTAGTTTATGAAATCCACAAACCCATTGTCGGAGCAAGGGGTTATTTTATCGCTGGCAAGTTTGACCAATTTAAACGTAATATTCCCTATGGAGCTTTAATTCAAGCTTTTCAAGAACTAATTCGCCAAGTATTAACAGAAAGCTCTGAAAAAATCAACTTGTGGAAACATAAGATTTTAAATGATTTAGGTCAAAATACTAGAGTTATAATTGACGTTATCCCGGAATTGGAATTGATCGTTGGTGAGCAACCTGAAGTTTCTCAATTAGGGTCAAGCGAATCACAAAACCGTTTCAATCTGACCTTTAAACAATTCATTCATGTTTTTACCCAAAAAGCACATCCGCTAGTTTTATTTTTAGATGATTTGCAGTGGGCCGATTCTGCTTCTTTGAAATTGGTTCATGTGCTGCTAACTGACCGAGATAGCCAATATTTATTGGTGATTGGGGCCTATCGAGATAACGAAGTCAGCCCAACTCATCCGTTAATGCAGACCTTAGATAGTATTTATTCCTGCGGGTCAATAATACATAATATCGTTCTCCAACCGTTGACACTTAGTACAGTCAATCAATTAGTTGCTGACACTTTGGGTGACAACCGCTCATCAGCAGTCCCCTCTATTGCTGGTTTTTCCGAGCAATACGGAGAAATTGAGGGAGAAAGTTTGCTTGCTAAAAACAATCACAATGAAAGAGAAAAGTGCAAGTTATTAGCTGAGTTAGTTTTCAATAAAACTCAAGGCAATCCCTTCTTCCTCACTCAACTGCTCACCTCCCTGTACGCCGAAAAACTGTTGAAATTTGACTTCAGTATTGGCAGATGGCAGTGGGATATGGGGCAAATTCAAAGTGTGGCGATCGCAGATTATAATGTCGTAGAGCTCATAGCCAGAAACATTCAAAAACTGCCTCGAGACAGCCAGAAAGTTTTAAAGTTAGCAGCTTGTATTGGCAACCGATTTAATTTAGACGTTTTGGCAATAGTAAGTGAAAAATCTATATCAGAAACGGCATCTGCTTTATGGGATGGGCTTCAGACTGGTTTAATTCTGCCCATCGGGGAAAGTGCTTACAAAATACCGTTACTGTGCAAAGGTAATGAGTCCTTGATAATAAGCAATAGCCAAGGAACCCCGTCAGAAATTAATACTTACAAAGTATCCTACAAATTTTTGCATGACCGGGTTCAGCAAGCGGCTTATTCTCTAATTCCTTCTGAGGAACAAAAAACCACCCACCTAAAAATTGGTCAACTCCTGTTACACAATACAGCTCAAGACACCCTAGAAGAAAATGTCTTTGATATTGTTAACCAGCTAAATATCGGAGTAGAATTCATTACTGAGCAAGAAGAAAAATACAAGCTGGCTCAATTAAATTTAATGGCTGCTCGAAAAGCCAAAGCAGCATCAGCTTATGAAGCTGCTGTTATGCAATTAAGAGTAGGGTTAAAACTCTTACCACAAAACAGTTGGCAGAGTAACTACGATCTGACACTAGCACTTTATGTAGAAGCCGTAGAAGCAGAATATCTTACTACCAATTACGAAAGGTCTGCAACTCTTGCTGAAGTTGTTCTGCAACAAGCTAGCACCCTACTCGAAAGAGTGAAAGTATACGAGCTACAAATCCAGTTTTATATGGCTCAAAGTCAGATGTTAAAAGCCATTGATACCGGGCTGCAAGTGCTGGATATGCTGGGTGTTTCCTTGTCAAATGACGTAGGTGACGGGGATTTTGTGGTTGAGCTACCAGAACTCACGGATTTAGACAATATTCCAGAAATGACAGATCCGTATCAATTAGCAGCCTTGCGGATACTGATCAGCCTTCATTCTCCTGCTTGCGTAGTCAAGCCAGATCTTGTACCCGTGCTTATACTTACCCAAACGAAGCTGTCTGTTGAAAGGGGTCATTCAGCACTGGCTGCTTTTGGTTATGCTTTTTATGGCTATATTATATATTCAATGACTGGGGATATAAATGCAGGCTATCATGCAGGTCAGCTAGCTTTAAAGCTGTTGGATAAATTTAATGCTAGAGAATTTCAATGTAAAGTATGCGTTTCATTTTATGGTATGATCGAGCCCTGGAAGGTTCATATTAAGGACACATTAACATCACTACTGGAGGCGCTGCAAAGCGGACTGGAAACTGGAGATATAGAGTATGCGGGCTATATTGCTACTATCTATTGCTCTGGCATTTTTTTGACGGGAAAGCCGTTAGATATAATAAAAGAAGAGCAAGAGCAATATCTTAATTTAGTATTCAAACTAAAACAAGACTATTCTATTTACTACATCCAGATACTCCACCAACTGACTCTAAATCTTAAAAATGAAGCGGAGGTGAAAACTCAGTTAGTTGGCAAGAGTTTCAATGAAACACAAATGTTGCCTGTTTTCATTGAAACTAACAATAGAATGTTGCTATTTATTGTTTATCTCGCCAAGACGATCCTCTTTTATCTATTTAAAGAACCTAAAAATGCTGTTGCCAATGCCAGTTTAGCAGCAGAACACGCAGTTAGTGTCATGACCATGGTAGTTGCTGCTGCTTACAACTTCTACTATTCCTTGGCTCTCCTTGCTCAGTATTCCCAAGTTTCAATATCAGAGCAAAAAGAATACCTTGCTATTGTAGAAACTAATCAACAAAAAATGCAAAAATGGGCATTTAATGCTCCGTTTAACTTCCAGCATAAGTATGAGCTTGTAGAGGCGGAGAAAGCACGGCTTCAAGGGCAAGTTCTAGAAGCAATGGAATATTATGACCGAGCTATAGCAGGAGCTAAAGAACAAGGATACATTCAGGAAGAAGCACTAGCATCGGAACTAGCAGCCGAGTTTTATTTCTCCCTAGGCAGAGACAAGTTTGCTCGAATCTATCTGACACAAGCTTACTACGGGTATATTCGTTGGGGAGCAAAAACTAAAGTTAAAGATTTAGAGTCTAGATATCCTTTGGTATTTTCCGAGATGCTGAGGCGAGAATCCATAGGCATAGAGATTAATAGGACAACAACAACATCGACCACGGGATCAAGTTCGGCGGTTCTGGATTTGTTCACTGTGAACAAAGCATCTTTGGCCTTGGCTGAAGAAATAGTTCTTGATAAGTTGCTAGATAAGTTACTTAAAATTGTGATGGAAAATGCTGGAGCTACAACGGCCTGCCTAATCTTAGAAAAAAATGGAAAGTTAGTGATAGAAGCTACAGGTGTTGTGGATAGAGATGCGGTTGTATTGTGTTCAGAATTACCCGTTGAAAACACTGAGTATCTGCCCATTACCATAATTAATTATGTAGGCATAACTAAAGAAAATGTGGTGTTAAATGATGCAGCAGTGTCACAAAGATTCATGAACGATCCTTACATCAGAAAAACCAAACCCAAGTCAATATTATCTATGCCTATTATTAATCAAGGCAAGCTCATTGGGATTATTTATTTGGAGAATAATATCACAACAGGTGCCTTTACAACGGAGAGGCTAGAGGTATTAAAAATACTTTCTTCACAGATAGCTATATCTCTTAAAAATGCTATGCTCTATGGAAAATTGGAAACCGCAACTCAAAACTTGAAAACAGCTAATGAACAATTAGAGGATTACAACCAAACGCTTGAACAAAAAGTAGAAGAGAGGACTCTGGAGCTCAAGCAAAAAAATAGCCTGCTGAGAGAACAAGCAATTCAACTTGAACTCACCCTCAAAGAATTGCAAGCGACACAGACTCAGCTAATTCAAACTGAAAAGATGTCAAGTCTGGGGCAAATGGTTGCTGGTATAGCTCACGAAATTAACAACCCAATTAACTTTATCTACGGCAATCTTACCCCCGCTAGCGAATATTTTCATGACTTGCTGGGGTTGCTGAATCTCTATCAGGAGCAATTGCCTAATGCAACTCCTGAAATTCAGAATTTGGCAGAAAATATCGATCTGGAATTCTTAATTTCCGATTTTCCAAGACTGCTTGATTCGATGCAGGTAGGGGCAGACCGCATCCGCCAGATTGTCTTGTCGCTGCGGAATTTCTCGCGCTTAGATGAGGCGGAAATGAAAGAAGTAGATATCCATGAAGGGATTGATAGCACTCTGCTATTGTTGCAAAATCAGCTAAAAGCTAAGCCAGAAAATCTAGGTATTGAAATTGTTAAAGAATATGGAAATCTACCTATGGTAGAGTGTTACGCTGGCTTCCTGAACCAAGTATTTATGAATATCCTCAGGAATGCGATTGATGCTATAGAGGAATCATGGGTGAATTATCCTATAGCATCAATCTCAAGTAAAAAATCACAAATTCGTATTGGCACCAGTCTCATAAATAGTAACCAAGTAGAGATTCGGATTGCCGACAATGGAGCGGGGATGACCGAGGAAGTAAGGCAGAAGGTTTTTGACCCTTTCTTTACTACGAAACCTGTCGGCTCTGGCACTGGTTTGGGGCTGGCTATTAGCTACCAGATTGTAGTAGAAAAACATCATGGTAGCCTGACTTGTGTTTCCGAGCCAGGACAGGGAGCAGAGTTCGTGATTGAGATTCCTCTCAAGCAGGAAACTCAGCAAAATTGAGATTGATTTAGCTTGTGCTCGCTGCCAGGCATTTACTTTCCTTGTGGCATTAGAAAAGCGACGGGGCCCAGAGTAAAGATTTTCATCGCTCGCTTCAAAAGCGAGATTAAATAGTGACCTTGCTCACCAAAACACCCCGCTTAACATATTTAATAAAATAAGGCAATTAGGTGAGCAAAGGAAAAGTCTACCGAAGCTAGGTTTATTGGGTCGTTGCTCACCACTCTCACCCCAATCTGACGGCAAATTTATTTAAATAATTTAAGCTTTTTGGCAAGGATCCGATCTTAAACTCTGCAACGCTTATGGGAACCGAGCAAAAAACTCAGTATTGCTTGCTCGAAGGAAGAATAAAATGCTAGGTAATTTTCAGGATACGTGCATCCACCAGCTATTTGAGTTCCAAGTAAAGCTCACGCCTGAGGCTATTGCAGTAATTTTTGAAGGGAAGCAGCTAACTTATCAGGAGTTAAACTCTCAAGCTAACCAGTTGGCGCATTATCTGAAGACTCTCGGTGTCAAACCAGAGGTATTGGTCGCAGCCTGTGTGGAGCGCTGTTTAGAGATGGTAGTAGGTCTATTGGGTATTCTTAAAGCTGGCGGAGCTTACGGGCCACTAGATCGGCATTATACACAAAACAGACTGGCGTTCATGTTGGAACATTCTTAAACGCCTGTGTTGCTTACACAATAGCATTTAGTCGAGTCTCTTCCGGAACATAGAGGGCACGTCATTTGTTTAGATGGGAATTCAGAAACAGTAGCTTGCTTTAGCGAGGAAAACCCAGACAGTGGGGTGACACCGGATAATTTAGCTTATGTGATTTACACATCCGGCTCTACTGGTCAACCCAAGGGAGTAGCGATCGCCCATAGCGGTGCAGTTAACACGCTCCAAGATATTAACCAACGCTTTGAAGTAGCAGCAGGTGAGCTCGCCCCGATCCGGATCGCTGACCCTTGCTCTTTCGGAACTTACGCTTTTGAACCCTTAACCCCTCTTAAAACCCACCGGAATTACGCATTTTAGTTCATTAGTCAAAACTGAATCTAATGTAGATTAAACTACAAAATTCTGAGTTGTAAAAAAGTTTGTAGTACATCTTGACAACTCTGTGATTATTCTAAATAATTCATCCCCTTGAGGGGTGAGGTAATTATTCTGAATAATTACCTTGAGGGGTGAGAGGGGTGAGGGGTGAGGGGTGAGAGGGCCGAGGGGTGAGGGGTGAGGGGTATCAAAAATAAAACTCTGCTAGATTAAACGAATCGCACTTCCCAGAAAACCACATGGCTTTATATACAGATAATGCCCAACCGGAAGGTGAAAGCTCATCGTCAGCGCTACTAGAAATAATCTCTGGGTATAAAAGAACCCAGGTTCTTTTTGTGGCGGCTAAACTGGGAAGTGCCGATATTCTGAGTAACGGCCCTAAAACTGCCGATGAACTTGCCAAAGCTACGAGTGTAAATTCTCGTAGTATTTATCACCTGATGTGCCTGCTGGTAAGCATGGGTGTTTTTTCGGTTCAAAAGAATGACAAGTTTCAGTTAAATCTGCTAGGGAAATACCTGGTAACTGGTACTTCTGATTCTTTATGAGGTATAATTCTGGGAAATGCTGATGAAGGGTATGAGGCCTGGGGTAATTTACTCGACGGTGTAAAGACAGGAGAATCCTCATGTGACAATAGTTTCAAGATGAGTGTATATAGCTAAGCTACTTTAAGCATAATTCTGAGGCGGCCAGAAATTTCAATGAGTGAATGAAGAAGATGACAAGGGAGTCGATTCTTCCGCTTTTTGAAGCTGACGATTTTTCATAAGTTATAACACTTGTGGAGGTGGGATGGAACATTGGTTCCTTAACAGCTTTTATTTTTAATAAGAATCTCAAGATGCCAGCCATTTTGTTCGCTCGGTAAGACTTTGTTGTCGGTGCCAATCAGGTTTTGGAAGTGGCGGGAGTTAAAGATAGGTGTCAAATCGTGGGAGGAAACTTTTTTGATTCTGTTCCCCGTGGTGGCGCTCTTTACTTACTCTCTCGCGTTCTCCTGAATTGGGACGATACTGATGCGATTAAAATTCTTAAAAAATGCTAGCAAGCTAGGACACCTAAAGACAGGTTGATGGTTGTTGATTTTATTTTTTTCCAACAGGGTAAAGTTGTCCACTTATTGGTGTGAACAGGCTAAATTTGCTCGTTATATGCGGTACTTTTAACAGAGGATGAATTTTCTAATTTAGTTTCATCATCTGGATTCAAAGTTACTAATATTAGAGAAACCAAAAGCCCAGTAAGTGCGCTCGAGGCGAAAGTTGCTTAGCTTAAAAACAAGAACGTGGTGGGGGTGAATTCTTATAAGAGCCAGCATCACAGAGGATAGTTTTGCAAAACACGCAATCAATCAAATTAGGGTGCAAGGAAGTGTCAACTACAGATCCGATCGAAGAACTACTACGTGAAGAAGCCAACCAGATCGCCTATTGGAAGCAGCAACTAGCAAATCTGCCAACACTGCAACTGCCGACAGACCGATCGCGATCGCCAATGCAAACCTTTCGGGCTGCAAGGCAATGTCTAGCGCTACCTCAAACCCTGAGCGAGGATCTCGCCAAATTAAGCCATCAAGAAGGTGTTACCCTCTACATGGCACTGCTGGCAGCGTTCAAAACCTTACTCTATCGCTACACGGGGCAGACCGACATTGTTGTAGGCACTGTCACCGCAGGACGCAACCAGCCAGAGATTCAGCAGTTAATCGGGTGCTTGGTCAACACTGTGGTGCTGCGTACCGATCTCAAGGACAACCCTACTTTCCGGCAGTTACTCGAAAGAGTGCGGGAAGTGACTTTGGGAGCATTTGCTTACCAAGATTTTCCTTTTGAGAAGTTGGTAGAAGAACTGCAACCAGAGCGAAATTTGGGTCAAAACCCCCTGTTTCAGGTTGCTTTTGTTCTGCAACCGCCAATGTCAGGCGTTGATTCGATGATGAATTGGAGCCAGTTAGATAGAGATATCGAAACGGCAAAGTTTGATTTGGCCCTGGAATTACAGGAGAGACCGGAGGGCTTAGTCGGTCGTTTTGAGTACAGCACAGATTTGTTTAATGCTGACACGATCGAGCGGATGGTAGGGCATTTTCAGACTTTACTAGAAGGCATTGTCGCTAACCCAGAACAGAAAATTGCCCAGTTGCCTCTTTTAACCGAGTTTGAACGGCAGCAGTTAGCGGGGTGGAATAATACCGAAACCGATTACCCCAAAGATGCTTGTATACACCAGTTGTTTGAACAGCAGGTAGAGCTCACGCCCGACGCGATCGCATTAGTTTTTGAAGAGCAACAACTTACCTATAAAGAGCTGAATCAACGAGCTAATCAGTTAGCGCACCATCTTCGCAATTTGGGTGTGGGTGCAGAGGTACTGGTGGGGATCTGTGTAGAGCGATCGCTAGAAATGGTAGTGGGATTGCTCGCCATTCTCAAGGCTGGCGGCGCTTACGTTCCGCTCGATCCGGCGCATTCCAACGAGCGCTTGAACTTCATGCTAGAAGACGCTGGGGTTGAAATACTGATCGCGCAGTCGCATTTAGGTGAGAAAATTGACCGCGCATTGCATAAAATTTTCCTAGATTCCGACTGGCAGAATATCGCGCCCGAAAGCGAAGAAAATCCATCAAGTGACGCAACCCCTGACAATCTCGCTTATATAATCTATACATCAGGCTCCACCGGAAAACCCAAGGGCGTTCAAGTCAACCACCGCAGCGTCGTTCATCTTTTTGCAGCCACTCGCCCTCTATTTAATTTTAGCGATCGCGACGTTTGGACGGTTTTTCACTCTTACGCTTTCGACTTTTCCGTCTGGGAAATTTGGGGAGCACTTCTTCACGGTTGCAAACTAATCGTCGTTCCCCTGGAAGTGACGCAATCGCCAGCCGCATTTTACCAACTGCTGTGTTCCGAGCGAGTCACCATTCTCAATCAAACTCCTTCAGCAATCCGCCAACTGATTGACGCTAAAAAAGCTGCCACTAACTTTCAACAATCGAGCCTCCGCTTAATTGTTTGCGGCGGGGAAGCTTTTCCTACAGAACTCGCTGCTCAATTACTTGAGTGGAACATACCCCTTTGGAACTTTTACGGCCCGACTGAAGCGACTGTCTGGACAGCCATTCATCCCATAAAATTAATTGAATCCGAGCGCCCTTACATTCCAATTGGTCGCCCCCTTCCCAACACCCAGCTTTATATTTTAGACGCCAATTTGCACCCCGTTCCTGTAGGCGTTTTGGGCGAACTTTATATCGGCGGCGCGGGACTGGCGCGAGGCTACCTCAACCGTCCTGAGCTGACGGCGCAAAAGTTTATTGTCAACCCCTTGAGCCAGGAGCCAAGCGCACGTCTTTACAAGACTGGGGATTTGGCTCGCTACCAGAGGGACGGCAACATTGAGTACCTGGGACGTATTGACCATCAGGTCAAAGTACGCGGTTTCCGCATCGAACTAGGGGAGATTGAGGTAGTTTTGAGCCAACACCCTGATGTGCGAGAGTCTGTGGTTGTGAAGCGGGAGGATGCGTCGGGCAATCAGCGCCTAGTAGCTTATATTGTTTCCAACCTCACACCAGAACGTACTCCCTTCAAAAGTGAGTGTCTGGCAGAATTTGACGGGAACCCGGCGGTGAAACTTCGCACAGAAGACATCTCATTAGGTGGCGTCGGCCTCCTGGGCGTACCAGATACTTGTGGATCCGGTCAAACCGTCCGCCTGCGCCTGCATATGCCCGGATTCGATCGGGACCTATGGTTAGCGGGAACTGTCGCTTGGTGTCGGGGAAACCAAGCTGGGATTGAGCTGGCTCTGGGTGCGGTCGAACAAGATCTTTTTCAACACAGCATAGAGTATCTTCTGGAAACGCATGGCTTCTGGAAAGTTTTGCAACGCACAGCCGTCGGGAGTTTACGCAATCTTCTCAAGCAGAAACTGCCCAACTATATGATGCCCTCCAGCTTTGTGTTTTTGAATGCCTTGCCACTGACACCCAACGGCAAAATAGACCGCAAGGCGCTGCCAGAGCCAGATAGTTTTAACGCACAGTTTGATTCTGTCGCACCCCAGACAGAGATCGAAGAAGCGATCGCTACAGCTTGGCAACAAGTATTGCACCCAGAAAAAGTTGGTGTAGATGATAATTTATGGGACATCGAACTCGGCGAGAGCCAGGCGATATTGAGCCAACACCCGGATGTGCGGGAGTGCGTAGTTATGAAGCGGGAAGATGCCTCCGGTAATCAGTGCCTAGTAGCTTATATCGTTTCCAACCTCATACCAGAACGTACTCCCTTCAAAAGTGATTGTCTGGCAGAATTTGACGGGAACCCGGCGGTGAAACTGCGCACAGAAGATATGTCATTAGCTGGCGTCGGCTTAGTGGGCATACCAGATACTTGTGGGCCCGGTCAAACCGTCCGCCTGCGCCTGCATCTCCCTGGTTCCGGTGAAGAGCGGTGGTTGGCGGGAAGAGTCACTTGGTGCCGGGGAAAGCAAGCAGGGATTGAGTTTGCTCTGGGTGCGAGCGAACAAGATATTTTTCAACAGAGCATAGCGTATCTTCTGGAAACTCAGGGTTTCTGGAAATTTTTGCAACGCACAGCCGTCGGGAGTTTACGTAATGTTCTCAAGCAGAAGCTGCCCAACTATATGGTGCCCTCCAGCTTTGTGTTTTTGAATCATTTTCCCCTAACAGCCAATGGCACGGTAGACCCTCTGGCGCTACCAGTTCCAGACGCTCTTAACCCGCAGTTGCAAACAACTTATGTTGCACCCCAAACTGAGCTAGAGCAAATTATTGCTACCGTTTGGCAACAGGTATTACACTTAGAAAAAGTAGGTGTAGAGGAGAATTTCTTCGCTCTAGGCGGTCATTCATTACTGATGATTCAGGCTCAGAATAAACTGCGCGAAGTGGTGGACATAGAGGTTTCAATGATGGAAATGTTTAAGTATCCAACCATCAGCTCTTTGGCAAAATACTTAAGTGAGGATCCAGAGGAAAAATCCTCTTTTGGGCAAAGTCAAGAGCGCGTTAAGAAACAAAAAGACGCAATCAATCGCCAAAAGCAAAAACAGCGCTTGCAAGGAAAGAATAAAAATGGATAACTCTGAAACTTCCGAGTCTATAGAAGGTATCGCTATTATCGGCATGGCAGGTCGCTTTCCTGGTGCTAAAAATGTTGATGAGTTCTGGCAAAACCTACGCGATGGTGTGGAATCTATTTGTTTCTTCTCTGAAGAAGAACTAGAATCTTTAGGCATTGACCCATCAGTGGTGCGTGACCCCCGCTATGTAAAAGCAAGAGGGGTACTAGAAGATATTGAGTTATTTGATGCTTCATTCTTTGGGTTTAATCCTAGAGAAGCTGAAATCACAGATCCACAACACCGCTTTTTCTTGGAGTCAGCTTGGGAGGCTCTAGAAAATGCTGGGTACAACTCAGAAACTTACGAAGGTTCGATAGGGGTTTACGCAGGCGCTGGGACTTTCAATACTTATTTCTTGAATAACCTTTATCCCAATCATCAGCTTAGAGAATCAGTTGGAGATTTCCAACTTGCGATCGCCAATGAGAAAGATTTCCTAGCTACTCGCGTTTCGTATAAATTAAACTTGAAAGGACAGAGTATGACTGTGCAAACAGCCTGTTCTACTTCATTGGTTGCTATTAGCATGGCTTGCCAAAGCTTGCTGACTTACCAATGCGATATGGCTTTGGCTGGTGGCGTTTCTATAGGCGTTAACCAAAAGACAGGATATTTTTATAAAGAGGGAATGATTTTTTCACCCGACGGACACTGTAGAGCCTTTGATGCTAAGGCACAGGGAACTGTTAGCGGTAGCGGTGTAGGAATTGTGGTTTTGAAAAGATTAGAGGAGGCTCGCGCAGACGGAGATTATATTCATGCGGTGATTAAAGGTTCTGCGCTCAATAATGATGGTGGTTTCAAAATTGGCTACACAGCTCCCAGTATAGATGGTCAGGCGCAGGCGATCGCAGATGCTCTGGCGATCGCAGAAATTCCCCCTGAAACCGTCACCTATATAGAAGCTCACGGAACCGGAACACCTCTGGGCGATCCGATCGAAATCGCTGCGCTGACGCAAGCTTTCTCACTTGGAACTAAGAAAAAAGGCTTTTGTGCGATCGGTTCGGCAAAAACCAATATCGGACATTTGGATAGTGCGGCTGGTGTCACTGGGTTAATCAAAACTGTCCAAGCTCTCAAACACCAATTAATACCACCTAGCTTGCATTTTGAACAAGCTAATCCCAAGATTGATTTTGCCCACAGTCCCTTTTACGTTAATACTAAACTTTCCGAATGGAAAGCAGGTAAAACGCCGCGCCGTGCTGGAGTTAGTTCCTTTGGCATCGGTGGAACTAATGCTCATGTGGTACTAGAAGAAGCACCTAGTGTAGAAAAATCTGGAGAATCGCGACCATCACAACTGTTGGTTTTATCTGCAAAAACTAGCTCTGCACTTGATTGTGCAACGGTAAATTTGAGCAACTATTTAAAGCAGCATCCAGATGAAAATCTTGCTGATGTTGCTTATACGCTTCAAGTTGGTAGAAGAGCTTTCAGCCATCGACGGATAGTAGTTTGTAATGACATTGAAGAGGGCGCGATCGCTCTCGACAATCTCGATGCCAAACGAGTTTTTACCAACTTACAAGAGTCCAAAAATCGACCTGTCGTATTTATGTTTTCAGGACAGGGTTCGCAGTACATTAATATGAGCTTGGAACTCTACCAAATTGAAACAACATTTCGCGAACATATCGATATCTGTTCGGAAATTCTTAAACCTCACTTGGGAATTGATCTGCGCCAGGTACTTTATCCAAATGAAGCACAAGCAGAAGCAGCTACAAACCAATTAAAACAGACTGCGATTACACAGCCAGCACTGTTTGCGATCGAGTACGCTTTAGCTAAATTGTGGATGTCTTGGGGAGTGCATCCCAAAGCGATGATTGGTCATAGCATTGGTGAATATGTAGCAGCTTGTTTGGCGGGAGTTTTCTCCTTAGAAGATGGCTTATCCTTAGTAGCTGCACGAGGTAAATTAATGCAACAACTGCCTAGTGGTTCCATGCTTGCAGTTCCACTTCCAGAACAGCAAGTGCAAGAATTTTTGGGCAATAAACTCGATTTAGCTGTGATTAACGGAGCATCTATGAGCGTGGTTTCAGGTGCTACTGATGCCGTAGATGAATTGGCACAAAAACTACTCGAAAAAGGTGTAGATTGTCGCGGATTGCACACTTCTCATGCCTTCCATTCACAGATGATGGAGCCAATTTTAGAACCCTTCACCGAACAGGTGAAAAAAGTTAAGCTGAAAGCGCCTAAAATTCCATATTTGTCTAACGTTACTGGTAATTGGATTACAGCAAGGGAGGCGACAAACCCGAGTTATTATGCTCAACATTTGCGGCAAACAGTACGCTTTGCAGAAGGCTTACAAAAGCTATTAAAAGACCCAAATCAAATATTGCTAGAAGTGGGGCCCGGACGCACGTTAAACACGCTAGCAAAACAGCATCCTCATAAGGGGGCCCAGCAGATTGTACTTTCTTCATTGCGCCATCCACAAGACCAAAATTCAGATGTAGGTTTCTTACTTACTACATTGGGTAAACTCTGGTTAGCAGGAGTACAAATAGATTGGTCTAAATTTTATGCTTCGGAGCAGCGTTATCGTCTCCCATTGCCAACATATCCGTTTGAGCGCCAACGTTACTGGATTGAAGCACCAGGAATCGAGCAACTGATTAAAATTGCATCTTTACCAGATGAAAATTCCCAACCAGTAGATTCAACACCACATCACTCTCGACCGAATTTACACAATACTTATATTGCTCCTAGAGATGAAATTGAGCAAACTATTGCTAGTATCTGGCAAGAATTTTTCGGGATCGAGAAAGTAGGAATTCATGATGACTTTTTTGATTTAGGCGGAGACTCATTATTAGCAGTTCAACTAATACCTAAATTAAACGAAACACTGCAAAAATCCTTGTCTCCTCATAGCCTATTGCAATCATCGAGTATTGCTGCTTTGGCTGCATTCATTAAAGACAATGCCGACTTATCGGATAATTCTAACCAGCCACTACAGCCAGCTTCTGAATCTTTGTTAGTAGAAATTCAGCGCGGTAGTTTTAAACAACCTTTGTTCTTAGTCCATCCGGTAGGAGGCCACGTTTATATTTATCGGGATTTAGCGCGTTATCTAGGTTCCGATCAGCCTGTTTTTGGAATACAAGCGGACGCTTCATTTCTGGAAACAGAGTCTTTTACTAAAGTTGAGGAGATGGCTGCTCGCTATATTGAAGCAGTGCGCGGTCAACAACCTGAAGGCCCATATTTTTTGGGTGGTTCTTCCTTTGGAGGAACTGTTGCTTTTGAGATGGCGCAGCAACTAAACGCCCAAGGTGAAAAGATAGCACTGCTAACTTTAATAGATACTCCTGGGCCTGGTCAAATGCCCGTTTTAGCGATGGAAGATGATACAGCTATTTTGGTATATTTACTAGGCGTTGGTTTCAATATGTCTCTTTCTATGGAGGTTCTTCAAAAACTTGAACCAGAGGAGCAACTTCTCTACTTTTTGGAGCAAGTAAAGATTGCTAATAGGGTAGTTCCTCCAGATTTTGGATTACCTCAGATTCGCGAGTTTCTTCATCTGTTTAAAGTACACGTCCAAGCGATGCGACATTATATACCCCAAAATTATCCGGGTCGAATCATCTTTTTCCGTGCTAACGAACAAACTGAAGTTAATCCTAAAAATCCAGAATTGCCCTGGATGCAGGTTGCAGCAGTCGGTGTAGAGGTAGGAGAAGTGCCGGGGAATCATATCACTATGAATTATCCTCCTCATGTTCAGGTTATGGCTGAACAACTTAGAGTATACCTTGATGAGGCAAGGCAGCTAATTGAGACGAGAGAGGTACTTTGTGGCGCCCAAGCGCACTTTTGACCTAACAGTTTGTTTGTTGAGTCAGTGTTGCTAAATGTGGAGACGACAGTAATCTCTATATTTCTGGATACTGCCTCTTTAATTCTTAAATAGATAACTTTCAAAGGAATTCCCATGACTTTATACGCAGATAATATCCAATCCGAAGGTGAAAGCTCATCCTCAGTGCTACTAGAAATGATGTATGGATATCAAAAATCTCAGGCACTTTTTGTGGCAGCTCAACTGGGAATTGCAGATATTCTCAGTAACGGCTCTAAGACTGCTGAGGAACTTGCAAAAGCTACTGGTGTAAATTCTAGGAGTATTTATCACTTGATGCGATCGCTGATCAGCGTTGGTGTGTTTTCTACAGAAGATAATGACAAATTTCAATTAAATCCTATGGGTAAACATTTGTTGACTGGTACTTCTGATTCTTTACGGGGTACAGTTATGGCGATGGGTGATGAGATGTATCAGGCGTGGGGCAATTTACTATACGGTATAAAAACGGGAAAAACTGCATTTAATTATACTTTTAATAGGGATATTTATAGTTATTTGAAGCAAGATTCGGAGGCGAGTCTAAATTTTAATGAGTGGATGAAGGAGACGACAAGAGAGTGGCTGCTTCCGGTTCTTGAAGCTTATGATTTTTCAGAAGTTAAGACACTTGTCGATGTGGGAGGGAGCATTGGAACTCTAACGGCTGTTATTTTGAATGCGAATCCCAAGATGCAAGCTATTTTGTTCGATCGCGAAGATGTGGTTGTTGGTGCGCAGCAGGTTTTGGAAGGGGCTGGAGTTGCAGATAGGTGTCAAATTGTTGGAGGAAACTTTTTTGATGCGGTTCTCCCTGGTGGGGATCTTTACTTAATTTCTCGCGTCCTCGTCAATTGGGATGATACTGATGCTATTAAAATTCTTACTAACTGCTACCAAGCTATGACTGTTAAAGACAGGCTGGTGGTTGTTGATTTTATGTTACCTAAAGGCAAAATGTCCCCGTTTATTGGTCTCACCAGTCTAAATGCGTTCCTTCTGTTCGGTAAATTTATGCGTACAGAGGATGAATTTTATAATTTACTTTCATCGGCGGGATTCAAGGTGACTAATACGTTCAAAACCACGGGGCCAGTAAGTGCGATCGAGGCGAAACCTGCTTGACATTACCAGGTCTAAAAACACCGGAATTCTTCTGGTGTAGGATTCATATTTCTCAATTAATCTCGATCCTCTTATAGCAATTATGAAAAGTTCTGCAACAATCACAAAAGTAGGTTGGGTGGGACGAAGTGCAACCCAACATCAGGACTGTAGCAATATTTTTCATAATTGCTATTATGGGGACTTGAACAAATTTCAAGTCCACACAAAGCCTAAACCTGCTATGTGTCAGGCAAATACGTCACCATTATGTTGCAGCCAAGCGAAAAAACGATCGTACTTCTCCTCGTGCGATCGCGTTGCTAGCGATTTCAATCGCCCGCTTTATGGTCGATATCCATCTATCCTACTTGACAAACTCTTCCCGACCTACTCCCTCTCTCTTGCGGAGACTATCCGCAGACAGGGCACCAACAATGATATCTTCCTGCCCAGTGTAACGCAGCAAAATAACTTTAAATGTAGCAAGTAACGTGATAAATAGAGTAACGTTTTCACGCGCACAAAACTGCTTGAGTTCTAAGCATAGCTCCTCATCAAGCTCAACAGCTTCAGTCCTTTTAATAAAGGACTGAACTGGTGATCGCGGATAATCTAACGGAACTTGCGATACAGGTAGCTCACTACCTAGCTGCTTCTGCCAGTATGCTTCCTGTTCAGCTAGATTGAATTTGAAATATCGCCTTTGATTGACATTCATTTAATAATTACTCTATAAGTTTAACCCTGATAACTCGCAGAATATATCGGCTCTAAAATAACTTGAAATTCTTCGGCAGTTTTAAGTCAAATCTATAGCGGTTCTCAAAAAAGTGAGGTATGCCCTATGCCCTATGCCCTATGCCCACGGAGGCCTATGCCCTATGCCCATGAGTACCTCATATGAGAGCTCGAAAGGCTATATCTCGTTTACCGCGTACAATGCTGAGAAAATATTACTACAACTAAAACTCGTATTAAATGCACTCGTCTCCTCATACAAAAGCATTCATCTCCTCGGCTTTCTCTCCTTGCTGATAATCCTTGCGGACAACAACATAATTTCCCATCACTAACACATCAAGTTTTGCAAAAAGGAAGGTCTCCACCGCCTCTTTGGGCGTACAGACTATCGGCTGTCCACGAACGTTAAAGGATGTATTCAGCAAAACAGGTATGCCGCTCACTCTGCCGAACTCGTTAAGCAAAGTCCAAAACTGAGGGTTATCTTCCTTTGACACCGCTTGAACCCGTGCCGACCCATCTACATGGGTAATCGCTGGCAGTTGTTCCCGATAAGCCGCTCGCACCTGTGTTACAAAAAGCATGTAAGCGTAAATCGATTCATCTCCCTTATCTATTTCAAAGAATTGCGATGCCCCCTCCACCGTAACTGCGGGAGCAAAGGGTCGGAATCCTTCACGCTTTTTAACAAGCTTGTTGATGCGATCGCGCATTTCTGGCTCTCGTGGGTCTGCCAATATACTCCGATTACCCAAAGCACGCGGTCCGAATTCCATTCGTCCTTGAAACCATGCAACAATCTGCCCTTCAGCTATGCGCTTAACAATCTCCCTAGCCAAATCATCAAATGAGGGGAAAAAGGTACTTTCGCACTCTTGTCGGTCCTCCAAGATATGCCGGATTTCTTCAGTCTCATAACTTGGACCCCACAAAGGTTGTGCCATCTTTGTGGAACACAGATTGCGTTGATGAAGAGACTGAATGTACAGTGCTGCACCCAGAGCAGTTCCGTCATCACCGGCAGCTGGCTGAATAAACATATTTTTAAACATCCGGCTGCGTTTAATTACGCCGTTTGCCGTGCAATTGAGAGCCACACCCCCGGCCATACAAAGGTAGTTTTGACCAGTCTCTTTTTTGAAGTGCCGCAGAACATGCATCAGACACGCTTGAAGAACAGATTGCAAGGCCGCAGCAATGTCCATATAATTCTGAGTTATTTCAACATCTGGCTCTCTTGGCGGACCAAAAATATCAGTCAATACTTGTAGGGTTCCACTATATGTTTCCTTCTCCTCTTCAGTCTGATTTTGAAAGAGTACAGGAATTGTATATGTTCCATCATTTTGAAGATTAATTAATTGCATAACCTGGCTAAAGTACCGACGGGGATTCCCATAGGGGGCCAATCCCATCACCTTATACTCGTCAAGACCAAAGCAGAATCCTAAATATAAGGTAAAAACACCGTACAGTATCCCAAGAGAGTGGAGCGTTGGCAATTGCTTGATAATTTCGATTTGGTTTTCCTTACCCACGGCAATGGTTGTGCTATGTTGTTCACCCATGCCATCAGTGACGAGGATTAGTGATTCCTTAAAACCACTGAGATAAAACGTACTCGCAGCGTGTGCCATGTGGTGTGGTACCTGCACCAACTTCTTAGCCCAATCAAAGGAATCAAAGTGTTCCTGAAGACAGCGTACCTGAGCCTCTCGCGAATAAACCTCTGCAAACTGTTGCTTCGCCAGATCGCTATGCTCATAAAACGATCTGAAGGGTTCGTAACAAAAGCCATGAGCAATATAGTCGATAGAATCTGGTGCGAGATTAGAAACTTGAAGGCAATATTTGATGGCATTTATAGGGAAAGAACCAGTTGCTTTTTCCCTCGTGAATCTTTCTTCCGCCGCTGCTGCCTTTATACCGTCCCTAGTGACAAGAGCTGCCGCTGAGTCGAAACCTTGAGCAATTCGGTATTGTCGTGCCGAAAGATTGGGAAATACTTTCTTTTTGAAGAATACACTGTTGTGGAGTCCACTTATGCCAATTACATTCATAAAGAAATAGCCCCTAATAAGTCCTTGTTCCCTGAAAACAGATCACTGCTAAATCTTGAATCAGATGCCTATGAGCGATATCAGTTTGTGTGCGAAGTTCATCCAGAGTCTTGCACCAACGCCAAAAACCGGGTTTCTTGCGATTTTTGCTGCCTGAAAACCTTGATTCTTCGTTGAGCAACCCAGTTTTTCCGGTCTTGTTGAGAATGTTGCAAGATCTCAATTTCCAAATTGGATTCTACCATGCTCCCCTAGGGCGTGTCATCAGTTGAGCCAAATCACGGTAGCAGCGAGGTAAATTGCACCCAGAAAGTTAACTTTGAGCTTGTCGTAGCGGGTGGCGATCGCACGATATTGCTTGAGGAAGGCAAAAAAGTTTTCAATTAAATGACGGGCTTTGTATAAGTCTTTGTCGTAGTCGCGCTTGGTAGTGCGGTTAAGCTTGGAGGGGATCGCGGCGGTCTTGGTTTGCGCCTGGAGAACATCGATTACCCGTGCATCGGCATCGTATGCTTTGTCTGCAAGTAAAGTGTCCGCCCTCTGGTCAGGCAATAGGACATCTGCACCGTCTTGCGTCACAGGCAAGTCCTGGCGTGAGGTGAAAGCTGACCGGATTTCCCTTCTTCATCGACCACTGCATGGATTTTGGTGCTCAACCCGACGAGTGCTACGTCCAATTGCTTCCGTGTCTGCATCCCCCCCTTTACACCCGCGCTGTGTTGGTGGGCGCGGACAATTGTGGAATCAATCATCGCGTACTCGTTGTCTGCCTCGGAGGCTAACACCTCAAATAGCTGGTAAAAGTATAGTCATTTATAGGCATGGGAGGCTTCAAGTCCCTCCCCCTTCACTTTTACTTTGAGCGGATTAACCCGCATTGGCCCAACTACGCAGCTCCCTATCCCATCGCTGAAGGCATTTGGGATTGCTTTTCTGAGGATGTTGTACGAAGCGTTGATATCAGAATTAATTAACTGACCAGTCGATGTTTTGTACAAACCTCGCTTAATACGCTTACCAGTAAACATTGGCTCTTTTTCTGTTTTCCCGTAGACAGGGATTGGGTCTAGACCCACGAAGTTGGCCCGCGATGTGTAGGATTCTTCCTGCACAATTACTGTGATTCCCACCAACCGAGCTTTGTACTCCAACATTTCAATTAATCGAGAGTGAGGAATACTAACAAAGTTTTGGTTGGTTTGCTTCCCTAGATCAATTTCAGTTTTCCACTGTGCATTCTTGCCAATTACTAGCGTCCCAATTTGTTTTGTATTTAAAATCGCAACAATCAGGCGACTAGCATGATGCAAGTAATTATCAACTTTTTGGTTGCGACAACGAGTTAAGCGCGCTCATCCGGGGTGAAGTTTTGCGGTTCCCTTTTAACTGGGATTGTAATCGTGAAGAGCGTTTGTTGTAGAACTGGTTAATCGATTTCAATGGTCGCCCGTTAATCAACAAAGGGATAAATCCCGGCTGATTTGAAGTTAACGCCACTAAATTGTCCAGTCCCAAATCAATACTAGCTACAGAGTTGGCATTGCCAAGGGTGGACTCCGGTTCACTTCGACTACACTCAGTACAAGCATCATAAATCACCTCAATTACATAGGAATCACATTTCGGAACCAGTCTAACTTGACAAATCTGGTTGGGATTGACTTGGGTTTTAATTGAAAGTTCAGTGCCGGAAAGTTTAATGATTCCTTTCTTCAACTGTTTGCTGCTAATTGCTTGAATCGTGTAGACGAGAAGATTTCGCCCTTTAGTCTTATCTTTGTACTTTGGCAATTTTGGGCTGCCCGTGAATGTTGAAGAGTCAGCTTTGTAAGCTTTAACGGCTTCAAAAAACGATTTCCAATTCTTGTCTAGCACCATTAAGATTTGCTGACTTACTTTAGCAGGCAAAGCCTTATATGCTTCGTGAGACTTCATCAATCGGTTCATTTCGTTGTAATTGACATAGCCCCACCCATAAATAAAACTCTGACGAATGACGTAATTGGCGGCATTGTAGAGGTTTTTGGACTTGAAAGCTAGTTCGTCTATTTGGGCGAAACGGTGTTCCGTTGATTTAATGATGTGCCTCTCTGTTAGTTGCATTTGAGACTTGCGTTTTTTGGGCTATGCGTATTCCTTATTCAACACTCACAACAATATAATACCATTATTGTTTATAATTGCTTATAAACTCAATGAAGTTTTACAATACCAAAGCGACGACGATAGGTTTCCACCACACAAGGGAACGAACGTTTCCTGAGTTGGCGTCGCAAGCGCTTACCTATCCCTCTTCTGTCACTCTCCGAAGTAACTAAGTAACAAAAAAGCCAGATTATCCATCAGGGAAATAAGGTTGAAATTGATTCATGACCTGGATTAAATCATGAAATTCCAGCCATAAATGATGATTGGGGAAGTAGTAATTTCCCAGTAAGTTCGAGTAATTCTCTTGCCAAAAATGATTTTTCTAAAATACCTTGTTTCAGATATTTGATTGCTAAATATTTTTGTAAATTTATATCATTTGTTTGGTCTAACGCTCTGACTGCTTGGCATCCGAACACTGTAATTACTTCTAATAGCTACAATCCAAGGGATTTTAGATCGATCGAGTATTCTGATAAATGAGCTACTTTCTCCATATAAGCTATCTGCTAATACGAATTCAATTTTAAACCCCAACTCAATTAATTCTGTAATAATTAATGAGGCTAATTTAATTTTGGTTTGATAGTTATCTCCTGCTTTTAATCTTCCTTGGGGGGTTCTCTGGAACTTACGGTGATATTTTTACCTAATCAGAAAAACAAGCTAATACGCGCTCTCGAAAATTGTCTTGCGTTAGAAAAGCCATATCCTTGTCGCATAATCAACTTGATTCGATTGTTTATCCCTCCCATGACTCCACTTGTTGTACGATTAACAAAGTAGTTACAAATTCCCTCCAAATGATTAACAATTGTCAAGGTAGATTCTTTAAAGAATATCTGTGCATGATTCAGCCAATCCTTAAACTTGACCTGGGCTATTTTGACGGTCATATGGGTTTCGTATATTTCCGGGAACTCTTCTTTCATCTCATAGGCAATTCTTAAGCATTCTGATTTTTTTAAGGTAACAGCCAACCTTATATATTTCCCAAAGTGAGATGCACCCATCCTACCGCTTCCCCGCATTGTGTTCCCACTTCCAAACACAGCTAGAAATCAAATTCGTACAGATATGAGCCGTAATTGGCACTAACAAATTCCCAGTAGCTAAAACGCTGTAACCCAACAGCAATCCGACAGCGGTTGCCCAAACAGCATAAGGCCACTGATCCATGCCTCCCAAGTGCAGGATGCCGAAACAAAAACTCGATAAAACTACACCGGTAACATTCAATCCCAAAGCAGACAGCATCACGCCTCGAAATAGCAATTCTTCGCTAAGTCCCGGCAGCAGTCCCAGCCAAATTAAATCAGGCCAAAACAAAGGTTTGAGCACTACTTCTAAGTAAACGTCTGCACTCCGGCGATAACCGGGCCAGAGGTGATAAACGATCGCACTGCCGCCTGTAATTGCCAGTCCCAGCGCACATCCTTTGAGCAAGTCCATTCCTATCAATTTGACTGGCAAAAGCGATACCGATCCAAATAGCAACCACAATTTACCTACCGCCAGCAACATAAGTGCTGTCCCGCCCATTGCTAGTAAAACTTGGGTGCGCGTCAAGGGTTCAATTTCATGATGTTCTGGAAGTTTTTGTGCCACTTAATCACTTTTAGATTTGAGGTTTGAGATTTGAGATTTGTTGGGTTTAGTCAGACAAACAACGCAGGGAGGAGATGTCTGCACCCAAGGAAGCTGGACTGATGCCTGCTCGCAAAGCGACCAAAACTCCGATCGCCTCTAAATATGAGTTTACCTGCAAAGCTTTGATTCCGAGTTTTTCTGGAGTCGCCTGCATCTGGGTTTTGTTGTCGCCGACAGCGATGATTTGTACGGACGATCGCCCGCTCAAACTCAGAATAGCACTGCCGCCGCAGGCTGTGGTGGGTATCACCACCGCATCGACTCGATCGGCCCACAAATCCTGGGACTGGAAATCTCGCCTGTTTGCATAGAATTTCTCTCTTGTGGGGTGGGCATCTTGCCCGCCCAATACCTGCGTGCGGGCATCTTGCCCGCCCAATACCTGCGTGCGGGCATCTTGCCCGCCCAATACCTGTGACAGGCAAGATGCCTGTCCCACAGTAGGAGTGACAAATTGTGACAGGCAAGATGCCTGTCCCACAGTAGGAGTGACAAATTGCGACAGGCAAGATGCCTGTCCCACAGTAGGAGTGACAAATTGGGGAGCTTTGCCCAGGCCGGCAAGCACGCAAGGTAAGAAAGTATAGCCGATTTCCTCAGCAGCCGATCGCGGGGACAGGTGCGGATCGAGGGGAAGCGCAGACAGCGCGGGGGCGTGGGCGCAGGGGATTTTAAACGTCCTGACGACGAGGTGGCTGATTACAGCTTCCGCGCCGGCGAGGGGGTCAACTCCTTTGCCGCGGCGGTAGTTTTCGAGGGCGAGGCTGCCTTCATCGTCGGGAAATCTGGCTACAACTGCGATCGCCTCTACTCTTGCAAGTTCTATCAATTTTTGTGCAGCGCGCAATAAACTGTCTGGATTGCCGATCGTCCCCCAGGATGCCCCTGATTGAGAAATACGCAATTCTACTTGCAGAGGGCGATCGGTTAAAACCCAATCGGTTATATTCAAACCCAATGTAGCCCTAGCAGCATCAACGGCTTGCAAGTGGCGCAACTGCAAGTCTGGTTCAATGCCGGCATCGAGGATTAAGCCGATGCGATTTTGATGTACCGGTTGCAGGCCCCAGCATCCGGCAGCAAATTTGTCAAGGGCGTAACCTTCAACGTAGAGAGCGTTAGGTATCGGCCAATAAAGTTGAGCGCCGTTGAGGACGTTGGGGTGAGTGATCAGGGTGTCTGAAATTTGGGCGATCGCCCTAGCCACGGGCAGCGCATCTCCTGCAAAGCCCCCGATCGAGGCTCCAACGCCTGTGGGGACTATCAAAACCACTGTTAAAGGGCGCTGGTTCACACTGTTGCGGGGGATGCTTCCACGAGCACGTAGCCTTCTACCACAGCCTTTTGCCGATCGACATCCACGTCTGTGACTGCCCACCGCAGGGGTTCGCCGTGCTTTTGCAGTTCAATTTCAATCGCCGAGTGCAATTCTTCGGCGGTATCGTGGAGGTCAACTTCTGCAGAAATGAAATGGGTGGTCATGGGGCGATCCATAGTGGTTTTACTTCGATCGGTACTTAGGTCAATTTTAGCTTAGTCCTAGGATTTACCGAACTGGCGATCGTACACAATGTCTTCTTTTTCGGTTTCTATCTTCAAGTTCGATCGGGGATAAGCAACGCACAGCAACACATAACCTTCTGCCTGAAGTTCGGGACTGACGCCCATGCAATCAACTTGCTCTACTTCACCCTCAATAATTTTAGCAGCGCAAGTAGTACAAACCCCCGCATTGCAAGAGTTCGGCAGATCGATGCCCGCAGCGTTGGCCACCCGCAAAATTTGTTGATCTTCCGGCACTTCTACGGTATAGGTAGAGCCTTGGTGGAGCAATTCAACAGTGTAAGTCTTAGACATATTTCAATTATTCGTTTTAATTCCCAATTGGAATTTACGCTAGATTTGCAAACAAAGCAATTAGGATTTTACCGCTGTTGGTGATTTTGTGCAAATTTACAACTGCACTTTTTCTTGCTAAAATTTTTTATTAATTGCCTGGGGCGAGCGATGGCGTCCCGCCCCGCAAGCTACGGCATTTTGTCAAGGACTTTTTCACAAATTATCACGAGGATCGCGGGCGAACTCTGCCAGAAAGCACTTATACATAACTAATTTTTGCCTTCAAGCCAACAACTCCTCAACAGCAACACTAAAACCCGCCAGCACTAACTGAGTGCTGACGGTAGAACCCTGATTAAAGGTTAACTTTTGAGTTTGAGTCATTATCATTATCCAGCGACTTTCTGGAAAAACTATCCAAACTTCCAGACAACCCGAATCTAAATACTCTTGTGCTTTAATAAAAATCTCTTCCGCACTATCAGTAGGAGAAACTATTTCAGCAATTAACGGCGGACTTTGAGGCAAAGTAGGAACATCGCCATATTGAGCAACAAGTTCAGGAGTCAGATAAGCTACATCAGGACGGCGCACTCGCCTGTCAGTACGACAAGGAACTTCTGTATACACTTCGCCTCCTTCTCCGCTAGATATCTTATAACTTCTCCAAGAATAATCTAGTCTAGATTGGATTCGACTGTGTTTTACTGTCATGCCATTTTTCTCCGCGATTTGCCCGTCCACCCATTCCATATCGTCGGGGGGATTAGCCATAAAGTCTTCTAGAGAAATATTTTCTGATAAAACGGCAGCCAATACCATAGCCCTTTCCTCCTTTTTGCAGAATTCACTGATATTGTAGCAATCAATTGGTAATGGGTAATTGGTAATTGGGAATTGGAACTAACAAATAACCTATGCCCTATGCCCTATGCCCCATGCCCAATTTACTCAATATTAATTTGATTTGGAGGTTTAGGTTGCTCCGGTTTCTCATCCTTCAAAGTTTTACGCCCAGAACTAGCATAATCCTTGTACATTTCCACAAACATCTTGGTTAACTGCTGCAAAGAAAGTTGTTCGCCATTAACTTGAGCTTTCATATAAGCTTTAAGCACTTCAATGTAAGCCAAACCGAGAGCAAGCGTGAGAGTTGCTGCGGTTGCAGCGGAGATAGCACCGCCGACAACAGTACCCGCACCCGGAATCATTTTAATCAAATTAGTAACAATACTTCTGCCAACAGCAGTAACCCCGCCTGTGCCGCTAATAGCAGACAGCATCGCCGAAATAAAGCCCTTATCAAAGGGCATTCCAAAAATCACAGTAATATTAGCAATCATGGCCGTTTGCATCGTCATCAAAATCGGCGCATCAGCAAACGGTACAGGAGTCGCACCGACAATTGCAGAACCTGCAACATAAGCACTTAGATACTTAAATGCCATATCTGATTTGAGCGCAATATTAGCAATTTGTTCTTTAACAAAAGCTTTTTTAGCTACTTCCGGCAGCAGTTGAAAAGTTGCATCTACCAACTTATCTAAACCGTGAGATTTTACTGTATAATCCTCATCTATTTCTTCCGGTTCAGCCATCACTGGGATGATTTGACTGACTGGTAAATTCATGTGTTCCAGTTGCTTGAAAAACTCGCCCGGCTTTTTAGAAGTCGTCTGAGTCAGCACTAAAAGAACTGGTACCTCTTTGACTTCCATTTCTTTTAGCCAGTTTTCCTCGACAGATTCTATTCGATTGGCGCTGTGATTGATGCAGTACCAGATGACGTGAATGTGTTCTTTTGGGTGCAGGAGTCTTTGGTCTTCAATTAGTTTAGCAACGTTTAATTGAATAATTTTAATTTGTTCGGCATTGAGTTCGAGTCCGGGAGTATCGTAGACTGTAATTGGGCAATTCGGTTTGGTATATTGGCGAATGCCTTGAGTGATGGGGCGGCCGACTCCGGTTTCTGCTAAGCGTTGGCGAAAAACGGAATTTATCAGGGTACTTTTGCCGACGCCGGTTTTGCCGATGACTAAAACATTGCACTGTCCCACTTGGTTTTCTGCCTCTTTGAAGGCGTAGTAACTTCTATTTAAAAGCTCGTCTAAGGAAAAGTCGTCTGACATGGCGGTTTGCTCCGATAAGGGTGGGATATTAATTAAATACCACCGAATATAATTCCGATGCTATACAAACGAAGTCCGCGAAGGCGAACTGAGGAGTCTTAAACATATTGTAGCAATTTGATTTCAGAACTGGTGCAACGGGTAGAGGAGAGTTTTGTGTGGCGTGCTGCTAAATGAAAGGTTGTAGAATTTAGTTTAAGCTAGCAATCGATCGACATCGATGCTAAAACCGATCAGGATTTGTTGGGTGCTGGCGGTATCGCCGGATCTAAATGTCAATATTTGATTTTGAGTCATCACGAATATTAAACGACTTTCGGGAAAAACTAGCCAGACTTCCTGACAGCTAGATTCTAAATATTCCTGTGCTTTGAGAAAGACATCTTCAGCAATATCGGTGGGTGAAACTATTTCGGCAACTAAAGGGAAACTTTGGGGTAAAGTGGCAAGATTGCCAAATTGTGCAACTAATTCTGGTGTGAGATAAGCGACATCGGGGCGGCGAATTTGTCGGTTGGTACGGCAAGGAACCTCGACATAAGCCTCTCCACCTTGTCCGCTAGAATCTTTGTAATCTTCCCAAGAATTCCCCAGTCTCAACTGAATTTTACCCGTCTTTAGTGTCATGCCATTTTTCTCCACAAGTTTGCCGTCTACCAATTCCATGTTGTCTGGCGGCTCGGTGACGAACTCTTCTAGAGCTAAATTATCTGATATTATGGTAGCAGTGACCATCGTTAGTTCCTCGCTTTTACAAAATTCACTTGTTACTATTATGGCTGATACGGTGAGAAGTTATTGGGTGATGGGTAGGAGCGCGCTTCAGTATATTCGCTAATCCGAGTTCCAAGTATCCCATGAATTAATATTCCCTTTGATTTCAGAACTTGCCTGTATGATGTTCGATCAAACCTTCACCACTGGGGCAAACTCCTCTAACTGCACTTGTAAGTCATCCACCAGCATTAAACGATACCTTTCTGTAGCTTTCAACTTTTGGAAAACATAACTAGCAAAATCATCACACCACTTTTGCCTCTCAAGTTCATTCGAGATATTCAACGCTCTGATTGAGAGGTTATAAGGGTATTCTTCAAATTTGATAGCTCGATCATTTTCAAAATCATGCTTTCCTAAAGTAAGAGAGATTGTGGAATTGCGAAACTCATACCAGTTGTCAGTACCATCAGAAAAAAGCTCAAATTTTATAGCCAATATAAATTCTAATTCTTTGACTAACTGTTCAATTTCCTGCGGAAAGTCTAGAAAAATATCTAAGGTGCGAGACATAAAAACCTCCTTTATTGAAACTCAGTAAAAGTGATGTCATAGCTATCGCCAATAATTCGGACGCTATCAATTTTCCCGCGTGTAATATTTTTTGCCCTCTGCAAACCTCGTTCAGCCTCAGCTTCTATCAACCCAGACGCCCTAGCATCTATAATTATATCCCTAGCCTGTCCGCCTCGTCTAATCGAATTGTTGATCTGATTTTTTACTGTCGCGCTTGTAGCACCGGCATCTAGACTTTTGAATTCAGTGCGTTTTCCATCTACCTCAGCATCGGGATTTCTACCTCCATCGGTTTTTTCTACCAAGGCTTTAACATTTTTTCCCTCTCTTTCTAGAAATTCAGCAATCGCTCTTTCGGTTTCACCAAAAGCTCTTTCTGATTCATCAATACTGCCACAATTAACCGAATTTTGCTCAGGGGTTTGGTTAGTCCCGTTATTCACCATTTTTGGTTATTTAAAATTTTGGTTAATTATCGCACATTATGAGCCAAGTCACTTGAGAAAAAGAACCGGGTTTCTCACTTAGTCAATACAATGATTCCTCTCCCATCAGGTTCTACTATTACCTTAATATTAACACTATCTCTAGTTACTTCAATATGCCATCTTACAGGCTTACCAGCAAAGAAGTTACTTAAACTTTTAGCAAAGACTTAAGATAATTATAAACTCTGAAACAATAAATTCTCTTTGATTTTCTGACAATTAATGGCACTTTTGCAAGAAGCATACTATTAATATTATGGCCGGTAAAGACGATGACTTTATCCCATAATTTTTGTAAAATTAAGTTGGTATTGAGAAAACAATGATCGCGCATTAAATGGATTGAAGAATTTTTTTTATCTGTTCCTTCATTAAACTGGGATCAATTTCTAATTCTAATATTCTGTCAATTTCTGATTGCATCTTCTGCATCTTCTTCTCACCTTTTTCTAGCCCTTTTTTATAATTCGGATCGTTGAGCATTTTCTGATATTCCTTAACTTCTTCTTCCAAATCCTTTAGAGTTTTATAAGGTAATTTATCCATATTTTTTGCATCAGATATTATTTTATACTTTTCATTCGCAAGAATTTCACCAATATCAGAAGGCTCATAAGTTACATTTTCTCTAAATATTACAAAACAGCCTTTTATCTCGTTTTGTTCAGTTTTGTAAGGGTAAGGCATAATTTTAACAATTTTAACAATTCGGAATATGTTTTCTATGTCTACTGAGAGGCATAAAGAACCTACAATAAAATCATTTTTAACTTGATCTATAGTTTCTCTGGATGAGTAAAAGGCGTTTATAGCATTTTCACTGTAATCATCAACGAGACTCTTTTTCTTGGCAAGAAGAACACTATCAGTCAAGACACCTAGTTTAAGGAATTTACCATCTCGTGGTGTGCTGGTTATCGGTGCTTGATCTTGAACATACTTAGATTCTGCTTTAAGGAGAGGTTGGGGATCTTCATTTTGATTTTCAGAAGACTCTCCATTGTATTTATTAATTTTTTATTCAAATTCCTTAATTCTTTTTCCCCATGAATTATATTGATCGTTCTTGTACTTGTTAATTATTTATTCCCATAAATCATATTCATTAGAATCAATATATATCTTAGACAAACGAGCAATTAATGTTTTTGTTAAGTTGAAGTTGACGATACTAATACATAATTCTCCCTGACATTGAAGACCAGCCTTGGTTAGATTAGATGACCCTATGATCGAAACACCTATCTGAATGTCAGCTTTTATCTTGTTCCGATTCCGACCTAAAAAACAATAGGCTTTGATATGAAAGTTATTCTTAGGGCATATAAACTGAACAGATTTAGTCTTAAGTTGTTTTGATTTTTCTGATTTGATAAAATCTAATATTTTTTTAATATTTTTAATCTCATTAAAGAAGTTTTTGCCGCCGATGGCAATCACAACTTTCGCATTTTATGTTAAAGAATTGTGTAAGAGAATTTGTTTTACTTTTTCCACTCCATCATCATCAAAAAAAGCAGAAAAAATATAAATTTCACTCCAATAAAATTGTTGGGAATCTTCTAATAAAATATTGATTTTATTTTCTAAGTTTTCTTCATTGTCGCACAAAAACTGATAATTCATCGTAAATACCTCCAATTAATTGATATAAAACTTTTTAGGTAAGATATAAACCACAACTTGATTATCTTCCCTAAAACGGCGCGATCGCAATAAAGTTGACTAAAAACATAATCAGCCAACTCAATCAAAGCCTACTTCGACTCCGACGGCGGCAACCCCACCAAACGCATAACCGCAGACTGATCGGACTTAGCCTGTAATTCCCGCGATCGCCTGGGATGTTTGAAAGGTTACTCATGGGCTTAACAAGAGATAGAGAGGGAAACGCATGGAGAAATTATAACTGTTGCAGTCGAGCTTGAACCAATTTTTGAATATTTGTGGCAGAGATTGGATTTATGAGAGTTACGCACAGCAAAGAAACCGGGTTTTTCACTTAGTTAAAGGCTGGGATGCCGTATTTTCGCAAAAAAACCCGGTTTCTAATCACCCGTGTTTTAGTCATAATTTAAAAATGTTGCAGCAGAGATTTCTCTTGTGCATAAACCTTTCGCAGCGACTCCAGGGCGATCGCCCCCAACATCAATTTAATCACCCCCACCATTTCCCCCCACTCCAACAATTCAGAAACACAAACAGCTTTCTGAAATCTCGCCGCATAGAAATCCACCCAAAAATCCGGCGCGTGTCTCTGTTTCTGACTCGCCCAACGGCGCTTCCAGTAACCAAAATCTAAACCAGAGGGCGATTCCACTCCCAAAACAGGCGGAAAGTCGGCATAACTGACAAACCGACTCATCCCTTTGGCGTGCACGTACAGGATATGCGCCCAGCACTCGAAGCGATATATTTGTTCTACCTTGATTTTCAGCAGCCGCGCGATCGCCTCTTTTGTCACAAACCGGCTCAATCTGTGTCTGGGGGTTGATTTTGGTCGAAAGCTTGCTAACATGGTTGGTACATCCCACTTGATGGGAATTTCAGATGGTTAATACATCCCACTTGATGGGATTTGAACTTTGATAGGCGATCGTCCTTCAGTTTTCCAGGCCTAGGGGCGATTGCTTTTTACATTACAAGTTTATGACTTATATTAGTCAAAAGTCAAGAGGTTATGGGATTAATTAAGTTGCGGGTTCGAGAATTTGCTGCCGAGAAAGGCTGGACTCTAAAAGAAGTTTCAGAGCGATCGGGCGTCGTCTACAGCACGCTCAGAACCTATGCCCGATCGCCTGGATTAGCAACAGTTGACGTGACAGCCTTGCACAAGTTGGCTAGGACTTTTGATTTGTCGATCGAAGATTTGTATGAGATTGTGCAGGAGTGAGCGATCGCTTTTTACGATAAAATTTTATCCCAGAGTAAATCTAGTATTTTGTCAATGGGTTTAATTAGATTGCGGGTTAAAGAATTTGCTGCTGAGAAAGGCTGGACGATCAAAGAGGTTTCTGAGCGATCGGGAGTCATTTACAGCACACTCAGCACCTATTCACGTTCTCCGGGAATGGCTATGGTTGATTTTACTTGTCTGCTGAAGTTGGCACGTACTTTTGACGTGATGGTGGAAGATTTGGTTGAGGTGGTAAAAGAGTAGGCGATCGCTTTTTGGGATAAAACTATCCGATGATGGTATACCATCATTTGTCAAGTATGGGTTTAGTCAGGTTAAAAGTCAGAGAACTAGCTAGCGAGAAAGGCTGGACGCTGAAAGAAGTTTCAGAACGATCGGGCGTAGTCTACAGCAAGCTGAGAACCTATGCCCGATCGCCCGGATTAGCAACAGTTGACGTGAGGCCCTTGCACAAGTTGGCGAGGAATTTTGATGTGTCGATCGAAGATTTGTATGAGATTGTGCAGGAATAGTCGATCGCTTTTAGGAACTAATTATCCAGTCAATATTATTCGACAGTTGCTAGCATCTGATTGACAGACTCACCCCGTTGTAGCGCTTCCCAATCCGATGTAACAGGTTGGTAAGAACAGTAACACACCACAATTCGCTCCTCAGTATCGGAAGCAAAAAACTGCTGAACGCGAGTAACTACCCAATCTCCATCTTTCCCGTGGGTGACTCCATTACCGGGGTCAGATAGATTTTCATAATCGCGGGTTTTGTCCCCTACTTGAGGAATTTCTGGGTTTTCTTCCCAAGTCCAATTTTCCCAAAGTATATTAGTGAGACCGCCCCTCGGCATAAGCTGACGTTTTTCCCAGCCCGGAGCACTCATGCTTTCGGTTTTATAGACAATCCAGATTTTTTTTGCCATTTTTCCTCCCTTTCCTTTAATCTTGGTAATCTTGCCACATATCCTGAAACGAGGTTTGTTCCCCGTCAAACACGCAAGCCACATCAGGGGGGGTGTTACGAGTCACTCGGATTTCTTTTAAGCGCCAGTGGTATTTTTCGCCCATCTTTTCACAGAGTTCGGGATCTGTAACATGGTGTACGTTTTCTGGCTTTGGATTCGGTACGCGATCGCTCCTCACTTCAGACTTCCCTTACAGTTTAAAAACTAAATGTCTTGCCCTGTATGCGATCGCTCCACCGCTGCACGCAGCAGCTATGTGTTGTTTTGGTTTTGACTTGCTTCTATTTTTGGTTGCTCAGCCTTCATGACATATTGCTCCATAAATTCCAGCAAAACATCCCTCATATTTTTACCGTCCCTAGCAACAGCCGACTTAAATCGGTTCCGCAATTCCGGGGGCATTTCTACTCTAATAGCCACAGTCTTGTTTTCATCCATACAGGCTCAAGGCTTTACAACATATACATTTTGACATTTTTATGTAGTTTGCCTAAAAACCAGCTTTTTGCATACAGGTGCATTAATTTAACTATATGCCTTAGTGCATACTAATGCAAGAGTGCAATAAATGCCGTTTTCCGCGAAAAACGCTACAGAGCGTTAATTTAAGTCATTTAGGTATGATTTACGCTCATAAACCCGGTTTCTGCAAAAAATCTTGAGTTTGGCTTTGTTAGTACATTGCGGTCAATTGTAACAACTTTATAAATAATAGGACTTATGCAGAAACCGGTTTTTTTACGAAAATACTGCATCCGGGCCTTTAACACTGGTGATGAAAGATCGCGCATCGGTTAAAATAGAGAAGTAACTTTGCAATCGATAAGTCTGAATGCCTACGTTACTCCGAGTCTGCCCATACCGTTTCTTTTGCTATGCGGGCGATCGGGATGAACCACCGCACGTTCACGTTGAGCGCGATCGATAAGAAGCTAAGTTTTGGCTTAGTCCAGTTCGCCTTCAAAATAATAAAGGCTTCAATCGTACAGAAATCAATGGCATTCAGAAACTTGTTGAAGAACATCAACAGCAATTATTAGCAGGTTGGAATGACTTCTTTAATGGTTGAGTTGCTAGAAATCCCCCAAGCACAAAACGTAGTCCTTACAGACGACGCGCTAACAGTCGATCTATCCGATGGTCGTACTATTTCTGTTCCTTTAGCTTGGTATCCTCGGCTATTGCATAGCACACCAAACGAACGCAATAATTGGCGATTTATTGGTGGAAATGATGGAATCCACTGGCCTGATATTGACGAAGACATTAGCATCAAAAATATTATTTTCGGTAAACCGTCTGGAGAAAGTCAGAAGTCTTTTCAGCGGTGGTTAGAAGAACGTAAAAAATCCGATAGAACATGAGTATATCGCCTAAAATAAGTGAATTCAGCAAAAAATCATTGTGAGATATAAGCAAGGAGCGATCGCGATGACATTAACTACAGCAAAATGGACAATTGATCACTACCATAAAATGATCGAAGCCGGCATTTTAAACGATCGCAAAGTTGAATTACTAAATGGAGTAATAGTCGAAATGGTACCCGAAGGAACGGCGCATACTTATTTTAGCGATCGATTTGCCAACCGATTGCGAGTCGCATTATCTACAAGAGCCCAAATTCGCGAAGCCAGACCGATTACTCTGCCAAATAACTCAGAACCAGAACCCGATATTGCCGTCGTTCAACCTCTCAACGATATCTACCTGGAACATCACCCATATCCAGAAAACATTTTTTGGCTGATTGAATATGCTGATTCGAGTTTGAGTAAAGACTTAGAGGAAAAAAGCAAGATTTATGCAGCAGCCGGAATTCAAGAATATTGGGTTGTTAACCTGCGCGATGGACAATTAATTGTGTTTCGCTTCCCGGAAGGCGATTTTTACCAGCAGCGAAATACTTTCCGAACTGGCACCATTGAACCCCTTGCTTTTCCCGATCTTACCATCCATATTTCTCAACTAATGAACAGGTAAATTATTGCCACCATACATCCCACATTCCGCACCCCCAACTGGCACACTACGAATTTTGGTTATTCGATCGCTTGAAACTGCCGATCGTTGCCACGAGCGAGCGGTACCTTTGTATAAAAAAAAACTTAATTTTCGCTCCAACTCCCCAAAAAACCGATTGTGACAGTCTCGGTGCGGAATGTGGGATATATCAAGGTAAGTTTAGATAGTCGAATTTTTTTGTATTTTCACTAAAAAAAGCGCCTGAGTTTCCCAAGACGCATAGCATAAAATCAACAAATTGTCAACCCTAACCTAACCGTTCAAAGCCTCAGCACCGCCGCAAACTTCCAGGATTTCCTGAGTAATTGCCGCTTGCCGCGCCTTGTTATAGGTCAGCGTCAAACTACCGATCAAATCGCTAGCATTCTCACTAGCATTGTTCATCGCCGTCATCCGCGCCGCCAACTCGCTAGCAGCAGACTCTTGCAAAGCCCGCAGCAATTGGTTGTTCAAATACAAGGGCAAAAGAGCCTCCAGAATTTGCGCCGGATCTTGCTCGAAAATCATGTCCCGGGGCAAACTCTTCATAGTAGGTGCAGAAACCTTTTCGCGCGATACTTGAAACTCTCCGCCTTTCGATGTCAAGCGGAAGATTTCATCGTCTTGCACTTCAAAACCTTGGGGGTCGAGGGGCAGCAAAGTTTGAATTACCGGACGCGAACTAATTAGCGAGACAAACTTGGTGTAAATTAGCTCAACTCTGTCCACAGTTCCCGACAGGAACAAAGAAAGCAATTCGTCAGCAATTTGTGCCGCTTCCGATGCTGTGGGAATTTGTTCCAAGTTAGCGTAAGTAGCATCAATCGGCTGTTCGCGGCGCTGGAAATACTGAGTAGCTTTGCGTCCTACCAACACGTACTTGTAGTCTAAGCCTTCAGCTTTGATTTCCTTAGCCCGATTTTCGGCGTATCTGATGATGTTGCTGTTGTAGCCGCCGCACAAACCCCGATCGCCCGAAACTACCAACAGTCCCACCGATCGCACTTCGCGTTTTTTCAGCAGCGGCGAATCCAGGTTTTCAAACTGCAAGCGTTCCGCCAAACCGTACAATACCTCTGCCAGTCGATCGGCAAAAGGCCGAGTTGCAGTCACCTGTTCTTGAGCGCGGCGCACCTTAGCAGCGGCCACCAAGCGCATTGCTTCTGTAATCTTTTTAGTGTTCTTGACCGACTTAATGCGATCGCGAATAGTTTTCAGATTTGCCATAATTTTCTCCTTAGTCCCTTGCCCGCATCTTTTTAATTTAAACCGCGAATAAACGCAGATAAACGCAGATGAACTTCCGATAATCTGCGTTTATCCGCGTTCATCTGCGGTTCAAAATTCCAACTCGATTTACGCAGAAACCAAGAAAGTTTGCTTGTATTCTGCGATGGCTTCTTTGAGCAGCTTCTCAGCTTCATCAGTCAAGGCCTTTCCGCCTTGAACAATTTCGCCGTACTTCGGCTTGCTAGTCCGCAAATAGTCGCGCAAACCAACAGTAAACTTGCTGACTTTTTCCACAGGAATGTCATCCATATAGCCGTTAATACCGGCATAGATTACAGCCACTTGTTCGTTCATCGGCAGAGGCGAACTTTGGGGCTGTTTCAACAGTTCCCGCAAGCGCTGACCGCGCGACAATTGATTCTGAGTAGCTTTATCCAAGTCAGAAGCAAACTGAGAAAATGCTGCCAGTTCTTCAAACTGCGCCAATTCCAGTTTCACCTTACCGGCTACTTTTTTCATCGCCTTAGTTTGAGCCGCCGAACCTACCCGCGATACCGAAATACCGGGGTTTACTGCGGGACGCAAACCAGCGTTAAACAAGTCAGAAGAAAGGAAGATTTGACCGTCGGTAATCGAAATTACGTTCGTCGGAATGTAAGCAGAAACGTCACCAGCTTGGGTTTCGATAATTGGCAAAGCAGTCATGCTGCCTTCGCCCAAATCGTCGCTCAATTTAGCAGCGCGTTCTAGCAAGCGAGAGTGCAGGTAAAACACGTCTCCGGGATAAGCTTCGCGACCGGGAGGACGGCGCAGCAACAAGGACATTTGGCGGTAAGCTTGTGCTTGTTTGGAAAGGTCATCGTAAATGACCAAAGTGTGCTTGCCTTTGTACATGAAATACTCGGCTAAGCTAGCACCTGTGTAGGGAGCCAAGTATTGCAGGGTTGCGGGGTCGCTAGCGTTGGCTGCTACTACGATCGTGTAGTCCATCGCGCCCTTTTCTTGCAGGACGTTGACGATGTTAGCTACTGTAGAAGCTTTTTGACCGATCGCCACGTAAACGCAGATCACGTTTTCCGATTTTTGGTTAATAATCGTGTCGATCGCGATCGCAGTTTTACCGGTTTGTCTGTCACCGATAATCAGTTCCCGCTGTCCTCTTCCCACCGGAATCATCGCATCAATAGCGGTAATTCCTGTTTGCATCGGTTCGTAAACAGAACGGCGAGAAACAATCCCCGGTGCCGGAGATTCAATCAAGCGAGATTCAGTAGTTTTAATTTCCCCTTTGCCGTCAATCGGACGGGCCAAAGCATCAACTACCCGTCCCAACATTGCTTCACCCACGGGGACTTCAGCAATTCTGCCAGTAGCAGTAACTGCCGAACCTTCTTGAATGCCGAGGCCTTGGCCCATCAACACTGCACCCACGTTATCTTCTTCGAGGTTCAGTGCAATACCAACGGTGCCGTCGGCAAATTCTAGCAATTCCCCGGACATAGCTTTATCTAAGCCATAAATCCGGGCAATGCCGTCGCCTACTTGCAGAACCGTACCGACGTTAGAGACTTTTACGTCTTGGTCGTACTGCTCAATTTGCTGGCGAATAATGCTGCTAATTTCGTCTGGTCTGATTGCTGCCATGTCAGTTGTCAGTTATTATTTGTCAGTTGTCCGTTGTCAGTTGTCAATTGTCAGTTGTTCAAAACTACTAACAGTTAACCGCTAACTAAATTAGCTAATAGTTATCAGCTATTAACTATTAAGAATTCAATCGAATTCCCAAGCGGCGCAATTGTCCTCGCAGGCTGGCATCAATCACTTGAGAGCCTACTTTAATCACGACTCCGCCGATTAAATCTGCGTCTATTTTGGTTTCAATTTCTACTTGCCTTGCGCTTGTCATCGCCTGCACTTTCTCGCGAACAGTTTGCTGCTGAGCGTCTGAAAGCGGGACAGCCGAGGTAACTTCCGCCAAAACAGTTTGGTTGAGTTCTCGGAGTTCGGTCAAGTATTTTTTACCAATTCCTTCTAAAAAAAGAATCCGTCCTTTGTCTACTAACAGCCGCAAAAAGTTCCGCATCAACGGGTTCATTTCTGACCCCGCTATTCGATCGATGACGGCTTTTTTATCCTGCGGTTTCACCAGAGGACTGCCTAGAAATAGGCGGAGTTCCTCGGAATTTTCTAGCAGGTTCAGCAAGGAGCGGATATCTTCGCCGAACTGCTCTGAGAGGTTGTTAGACTTAGCCATTGACATCAAAGCGGATGCGTAAGGCTGTAAGACTTCGGTGCTGACTTTACTCACTTTCTAGCCTCCCAGTAAGGCAATGCTGCGATCGATTAATTGGTGTTGAGCGTTTTCGTTCAAGCTAGTTTTTAGCTGGCCTTCCACCCTTTCTAATGCCATAGATACAACCGCCGATCTGAGTTGGGCGATCGCTCTTTCCCGCTCTGCTTCCAACTCTTGACCTGCTGTTGCTTTCATGCGTTCAACTTCCTGCGCTGCCTGAGCTAGAATTGCTTCTTTGGCTTTCTTCGCATTTTCTTCAGCAGCGGATCGAATCCGTTCCGCTTCTGCTTGGGCCTGAGTCAATTTCTGCTGTTGTTCTGCTAGAGCTGCTGCTGCATCTTTTTGGCGAGTTTCTGCTTCTTTAATTGCCTCTTCAATGCCGGAGCGTCTTTCGCTGAGGATGTTCCCTAAAAAGCCGCGCCCGAAGTAAAACAGCAATCCAATAACAATGCTCAGGTTAATCAGGTTGGTTTCTAAAATATCGAAATTTAAACCGAAACCACCTTCCCCGCTAGCTTCTGTGGCTAGCAATAAAACAGTCCCCATGATACTCTTCCATAATTGCGCGTGCAGGTTTGGTGAACCGATTTTAGATTTGAGCATTTACCCAAAATCTAAAACTGTTCGATCGAGCTATTTGACCAGTGCAGTGCCTAATAGCTTTTCAAGAATTTGTCGGCTCAGGACATCTACTTCTTGCTCCAGCGAGCGCATTGCCTCTTGTTTTTGTTGCTCAATCTCTTGTCCTGCCTTTTCTCGCGCCACTTGAGCTTCTTTTTGAGCCTCAGCTACTTTTGCCGACGCGGTTTTTTGGGCATCTGCTTGAGCCACAGCAATTACTGCTTGAGACTGTTTGCGAGTTTCTCCCAGTTTTTGTTCGTATTCCTGCGCTAATTTCTGAGCTTTCGCCAAGCGTTCCTGAGCCGACAGTTGAGTGGTGCGGATGTATTCATCCCGCTCGTCGAGCATCTTTGTCAGGGGCTTATAGAAAACAGCGTTCAGGACTACCATCAAAACTAGGAACTGCAACGCCATAAAAGGCAAAGTTGCATCAAAATCAAACACTTTTAGTTCCTCCTTTGTTTTGGGGCGGAAAGACATCCGCCCCTTTTTGCAGTCCTTCAGTATTAAGCGAAGGGATTAGCAAACAGCAGCACCAATGCAATAACCAGACCGTAGATGGTCAAGGATTCCATGAATGCTAAGCTCAGCAGGAGAGTCCCGCGAATTTTGCCTTCTGCTTCCGGCTGGCGGGCAATACCTTCTACTGCTTGACCCGAGGCATTACCTTGACCGATGCCAGGTCCGATCGCGCCCAAACCAATAGCTAAACCTGCGGCGATAACTGAAGCAGCAGCAACTGTCGGATTCATGATAAATTTCCTTAACTTTGTGTACAGATTGAAAAACAGATAGTGCGTAATTGGTAATTGGTAATTGGTAATTAGTCATCAGTCATTAGTCATTGGACTGCTGATTTCTGACATATCGCTATTAGCCATTAACCAATTCCAGAGTGTTAATCGTGGTGTTCGTCGCCGTGTCCTTCCAATGCTTCGTGAATGTAAGCTCCTGCCAAGGTGGCAAATACCAAAGCTTGAATCGCACTGGTAAACAGACCCAACATCATTACGGGCAGAGGTACAAACAGGGGAACTAACAGCACCAGCACCGCTACCACTAATTCATCCGCTAAAATGTTACCAAATAAACGGAAACTTAGGGAAAGAGGCTTGGTGAAATCTTCCAAGATGGCGATCGGCAACAAAATTGGGGTTGGTTCGATGTACTTAGTAAAGTAACCCAAACCCCGCCTGCTGAAACCCGCATAAAAATATGCCAGAGAAGTCAGCAAAGCAAGTGCTACCGTCGTGTTGATGTCGTTGGTCGGAGCTGCTAGTTCGCCTTCTGGCAACTTAATTAGTTTCCAAGGAACTAAGGCCCCCGACCAATTCGATACAAAAATAAACAGGAACAAAGTGCCAATGAATGGCAACCAGGGACGGTACTCTTTCTCGCCGAGTTGATTTCTAGCCAAGTCTCGAATGAATTCTAAGGCGTACTCCATGAAATTTTGCATTCCGCGCGGAATTCTCTGCATATTGCGAGTTGCCGCCAGGGAAGCTATCAGGAGGAGAGCAATCACAATCCAGGAGGTGATGAATACCTGCCCGTGAACTTTGAGATTGCCTATATGCCAGTAGAAATGCTTGCCAACTTCCAACACAGCGAGCGGAAGAGCATTAAAGGCATTTAAGACATTTAGCATTTCCATTCACAAGAAGTTCACACAGTGGAGGGTTCACCGACTGCCTGACCCATTGACGGGATCGGGAACGAACAGGCTTTGCAGCATATAAAAGACGAGCGCGCCCTTATATGTCAGAAATCCCAAAAATACGGGCAAAATGTGTAGCTGATTCCACTGAGTTGCTACTACAATCAACCCAATAAATACAGCCAACCGATTTTTACTCAGACTCCTCTTTTGCGGGCCGAGGCGCTCAACGTCTTTGGCCAACATTCTCAAGTAAACCACACCTACGATCGCCCCAATCAAGTAATTTAGGGCAATGTTGAGCGAATAAAAAATCCACACAGAGATAAAAATTATTCCCGTGAAAGCGAGTGTGACTACAAACAACTGTTGCTGAAGTTTGTAGAAATCTTGCATAGCATCAGTGGACTCCGGTTCGGACGAACCTGTCTGAGAGATGTCTTGCGTTTGGGCGGTGGATGCGCGAGATTGATCTGACAAGGTTACTTGACTTTCAAAGCAGTCGGTGTTAGTTGACTCCCACTACAATTAATTCGGTTGAAACCGTCTTGTAGCGACAAGTGTGACAAACGTTACAGCTCGTACACTTCACATCGAATAATACCACGTGCAGGTAACATAACTTAAAAAAAAATGAATTTTTCGATTGGTTTCTGAGAACGGTCTGCCTGAGCCACTTGACCTGGCTCGGCAAGCGTGCCGAACCGTTCCCAAGCCTGAAGCTAGAAGGCTTTTATGCAGATAGCCCCAGATTTTATGAATATTTATAATGTTGTCGCGATCGCCCGGAAACAAGACTCAACTTTAGCACTTTTGGGGCGACAGCGCTCAACGGTGAGGCTCTAATCAGTAACCAGCGTCAATCACTGCGGTCGAAACTACTCCCAGTTGGTGAGGGCAGCGGGGTACGGGCTCGTTCTCCAGGCAGATGGGGGTACCATCATCAGTTCGCAGCAAGCAACAGTATCAAAGCTTCCAGGCTGTGCTTTGAACTCAACTTGTTGTCCGGGCCGATACCCGAATGCTTCGTCCCAGTCTACATCTGCATAGAAGCCCACGATCGGCTTCCTGTAATTAGTAGTCTTTGATACTGATTTTAGAGGCGATATCTGAAATTTGCCAGCATTTAGTAGTTTTAGATACAAAAAATAACTTGACAGGAGTGTATTTACAGGCGGTTCGTTCGTGCAGTCTTGTGCGGGACTGTTAGCCAGAGTACGAACTAGAGGCAGGGCAAGTGACCTATGATTCAACGAGGTGAAACTCTTTAACAGCCGGGAGAAAGTTTCTATTTTCGTGGCTCGATCGACTAAGCTTAATCAAAGCAAATCGCTGTAGCGGTTGCAAACTCGCCCACTGTCCCAAAGTAATTGTGACGCCGAGCTCTTGCGCTTTTGCAGAAACCGACTCCGGTACAGTTGCAGCATCCATCCACGGGGGATTTTCATCAACAGCCAAATCAGTTCCCGGTTTGCCTGTGTGTTTAATTAATACTTGGTTTAGATGTTCTCGGTAATCGATAATTTCTGCTGGTGTCAAGCAAGGTTTCTCTACAAGCATTTGACGTTCTGCTTGGTTAAAATGATTCCAATCCTGCAACTTCAATTTAATGCCGCAAGTATCTAACTTGAGACGTACCTGCATCGGAATGCAGCGCAGAGCTTCCACAAAATCAGCTTCAAATTCAAAAAACATATATTTAGCAAGTTTATTTGAGTTGGGAATGATATTTTTTTTATTAACCGCAGAGGGCGCAGAGGGCGCCCAGGAAGAGAGGAGGGGGAAGGTGAAAAGAAATTGATGCAGGTTTATTGCTCTCTATCAATAATTGCAGAAAATCGAGTCAGCATTTATAATTAAATAATATTACAAGTTATTGACATGAATCCCGTAGACTACCTTCGGATTAGTTTAATAGACCGCTGCAACTTCCGCTGTCTCTACTGTATGCCGGAAGGTAGCGAGTTGGACTATGTATTGCAGCAGCAGTTGTTAACTCACTCGGAATTGCTAACTCTGCTGCGGGAAGTTTTTATACCCGTGGGATTTACTAAGTTTCGGTTGACGGGTGGGGAACCGCTGCTGCGCCCTGGGGTGGTGGAATTGGTGAGGTCGATCGCCTCGATGCCCCAAACGCGAGATTTGTCAATGACAACTAATGGCTTTTTGCTGGCGGGTATGGCGGAAAATCTCTACAATGCTGGTTTGCGCCGGATTAATATTAGTTTGGATTCGCTGGAACCGGAGACTTTCGATCGGATAATTGGCAGTCGGGGACGATCGCGATGGACGCAGGTTTGGGAGGGAATTCAAGCGGCTTATCAAGCAGGATTCGACCCGCTGAAACTGAATGTTGTGGTAATTCCCGGTGTGAATGACAGCGAAATATTGGATTTGGCTGCATTAACTATTGACCGCAATTGGCACGTTCGATTTATTGAGTTTATGCCGATCGGCAATGGGGAGTTATTTGGCGATAAAGGTTGGGTAGCTTCGGCAGAATTGCGGCAACAAATTAGCGACAAATACGGGTTAGCCGAGTCGGGAGTTCGCGGAAATGGGCCGGCGGATGTCTTTCAAATTCCGGGGGCGAAGGGCACTTTAGGATTTATCAGCCAAATGTCCGAGTGTTTTTGCGATCGCTGCAACCGGATGCGTTTGTCCGCTGACGGGTGGCTGCGGCCTTGTCTGCTGAACGAAACGGGGCAAATTGACTTAAAAACTGCTTTACGGAATGGGGTGTCTACAGGCGAATTGCGCGATCGAGTGCAGCAGATCTTGAATATTAAACCGGAGATTAATTTCAAGCAGCGAGATTCGGGAACTACTCAAGGAAATTATAACCGCACAATGTCTCAAATCGGGGGCTAATTATCTATCTGTCGGAAAAGTAAGGTAGGCTTTGATGTCTGTTATAATTAGTTCAGAAAAATCTGCGTCAACTTCTGCTTTAGGCTTTTCTTGAGGGATCTAACTTGTGAGTTGAGCCTTTTTGTGAGGAATTGCAGCCACACTTTGGGTGGAAAAAGCTCCCAAGTTTGCCAAACTATTTGGTCAGTTGTATTAAGGGCTGAAGCGGAGATTTCAGTATTCTTAAATAATACGTTGTTGTAGAAATAGCCAATAGCTTTAAACTTGGGAAGTAAAGTCTTTATCTGTTGAAGTGTGATTTGTCCCTCATAGATTTCCTCATCATCATACTCTGTGTAAAAATACTTGGTATGAGACAAGGTTTTAAGTGCTCCTTTTATCAAGTTTTCCTCTGCGCCTTGTACGTCAGCCCAAATTAAGTCAATTTGCTCGATATCATGTTCTGCAAACCAACTATCTAAGCTGCGCGTTGGCACTTTTACTGTATTTTCAAACTTACACCAAGGGAAGATTTCTAAATGCTGTTTTGGAGTTTTGAGTGAAGAAGATTGGAGCCATTCTGAAGATAAACCCGTTTCTTCATAAGAGCTGGTGCTCTGATAAAATTCAGCTTCTCCATCTACGTCTGATATGGCGATTGGATGTAATTGGCATCGCGAATCCTTGACTGTGTTTTGATGTATTTTTACGGAGCGAGGATCCGGTTCAAAAGAATGCAATTGAATGTCGGAAAATTCTCGGAGGAACTCTAGGGAGTCTTCGCCGGTGCATGCCCCTATTTCTAAAATTACCGGGTTGTTTTTTTGGAGTAGTTTACTAAAAGTTTGTTTTTTCATGACTAATCCGTTTTTATTATTTATTGAGGACAATTGACTACTCTCAGAACAGGCTTTCCGCCCTGTTCCACAAAGAGTTAATTTGATTGTGGGGTGGACTCCAGCTCCCGCCCAAAGCTTCTGAGATTCTTCGCTTCGCTTGTGAATGACAAATAGTCAATTAGATTTTACCACCGGGTGTTAGCAATATTAGCGGTTTTGATAAGATCGATCGCACTCCATCCAATCCCATCTCTACATCCGCCAAAATCTCCCCAACAGTCTTCTCTCCTTTACCTAGCCCAGGCGAGGTTCCCTCTTTATGTTTGGGCGACGCGGGCTACTGCCTCTACAAGCAAAGCAACCTCTCACTTCAAAGCGTAGCTGCTGAGGGCGGCCTGTGTCAATCCATTTGGGATTTTAGGAGTAAGATTAAATGAACCGCGAAGGCGCGTCTGACGCGAAGGAAGAGAAAGAAGCAGATGCAGTTCTTCCTTCGCGCACTTCGCGTCTTCGCGGTTCGTTCAAATAATTAACAAGCCCTATAATTTCGGTGTTAGCAAAATTAGCTGTTTTGACAAGATCGATCGCACTTCATCCAATCCCATCTCCACATCCGCCAAAATCTCCCCAACAGTCTTCTCTCCTTTACCTAGCCCAGGCGAAGTTCCCTCTTTCTCCCCCCGGCGAGGGGGGGCTGGGGGGGGTACGCAACCTTGCAGAAACTCAAATTCAGCATTTGACAAATTGACCAATTGGTAGTTACAATCAAACACTTGTTGACTAGGCCAACCGTGCATACAACCACTCAACTCTGGAATTGCCGCCAAAAGTGCCTTATCGTCCGACCAATCAATTTTAACTACAGGCTTTTTGCCCAAGAAAAACTCGTAATGGCTGATTTCCGTATCCAACAATTCAATTAATCGATAAAGCTCCCGTTCCGTCAAACCCTGAGCTCTTTCTATCAATTCCGGCGCTTTACCCAAAAGTCGTTCTAACTGCCAATATCCCGGATTTGAAAAAGCGATAAATTCCAATCCCGAAGCGTCGATTAACTCGAACAAAGTCTCGATATTGTAATCAATTTCCTGCGGGTGAACGTACATATCAGCAAAACATTCGTCCCGCTGATTTTCTCCTGCCCAACGCTGCTTTTCGTACTTGACAAGACGGTTGTTTTCTGGTAATGAAGCAAAGATTTGACGGCCGAGTTTGACGCCATCGGGATAGTCGCCTTTTTGGTTGCCTTGGAGAAGTGCGATCGCCCTTTGCATGAGTTGAATTTCCCAGCGTCCGAGCTCAGCATACACAAAAACGTGCATCAAACCGCCCTGGGCCAACTTCGCCGCCAGTGCTTGAATGCCCCGGATCGGATCGGGTAAGTGGTGCAGCACGCCCACGCAGTTGATCAAATCAAACTCGCCCTCTAACTCGGCAGCATCGTACAGGCTGAGGTGGCGAAAATCAGCTTCGCGCGCTCCCGAGCGCCGACAACGTTCTTGTGCTACCTTCAAAGCACCTTCACTCAGGTCGATCGCCGTAACCGTTGCTTCAGGATTGAGGTGAATCAGATAATCGGTGCTTGAACCAGTGCCGCAGCCTGCATCTAAAATCCGAATATCGAGTTTTAGCGGCTTTTGGCCGGTGCAAAAATTGTAAGCATCAGGCCAACTCCAGCGCCAGTTGTACCCTGGCGGCGGTTCATCTGACAAAGGATCGGGCGGGAAAGGGAAAGTATCGTAAAGCCGCCGCACGGCAGCGCTGATATCAGGCGTAGTATCCATAGGTGAGGTAATAGTGCGTGAGTTTTGAGATGGGTTGTCAGTAGCGTTGTGGCCTGCGCTACGCGATGCACTTCTATTGCTTCGTTACTCGCAACTCAAGTGTCGCTTCGCGATCGTTTGCCAAGCCTGAAAGAAAGGGATCGGGCGATCGACTAACCCCTGATTCCCAAGCCCTGACAGCTTCTGCGTAATAAAACTTATCATTTTTTCTCATATACGCTCTCTTAAATCTATACAATAAATGTCGGCAGGCTTTTTAACAAACGAGGACTGTCAATAACCCACCGCTGAGCTTTCGGGTGAAGCGGAGGCGTCTTTCCGCAGAAAGTCAAAGGGCTAGAAAAAGGCAGAAGAAAATTTTTGATTTTCTTTTCCCTGAATTCACGGCACTTGCTGCAATCGCCCAAAGGCAACTCTCCTGCCAAGTCTTTGTTTTCACGGGTGTACGGGCGGATCTCCGCAGAGGGAGTGCCCCGTGCCTGCCTTCGGGTCGGACATTTCCCGGCAGGAAGAAAGATGAAACCCAAACATTTTAATCTAAGAAAGTAAGCGCGCCCGAACCTCGTGACAGGTAAAGGCAAAAAGTAAACAAAGCAAAAATACCTAATTTTACCTGCATGAGAAGGCAAGGTTAGTCTGGGTAAATGCTGCAACGATTTAGATAGGGAGCGAAGGAGTCTAATGACTGTAAAGGCAAGTGGTGGAAGCTCAGTTGCACGTCCGCAACTATATCAAACTGTACCAGTCGCAACAATTTCGCAAGCAGAACAGCAAGACCGCTTCCTACAGCGGGGCGAACTCAGCGAACTGGCAAGTTATTTCAGTTCAGGGACTCTTCGGATAGATATCTCTGCGACGCTGACCAAAAACTCGGAACTGATAGTATCCCGCGCAGCCAACCGGATTTTTACCGGCGGTTCCCCGCTGGCATTCTTGGAAAGACCGCAAGAACCTGCGATGGCTGTAGCAGGGGCGGCTCGGGGCGGCTCGGGGAATGTCTCTGAAGGCATGAAACTGGGAACAGTCACCTACGTTGAAGGTCGCGCAGGCGGCGGCAACGGCGGTGGTGGCGGCGGCGGATTCTTGGGGCTGGGAAATCTGTTTTCTGGCAACGGTGGCGGCTACAGCGGCCCAATCCCAGCAGGATTTCAGCCGATCAATGTCTCGCGCTACGGCCCGGGCAACATGACCAAATCTCTGCGCGACTTGAGCTGGTTTTTGCGCTACATCACCTACGCGATCGTAGCTGGCGACCCGAATATTATTTCGGTGAACGTGCGCGGATTGCGGGAAATTATCGAAAATGCTTGCTCTTCGGCGGCCACAATTGTGGCAATGCAGGAAATGAAGGCAGCATCCTTGGGCTATTTCAAAAACAATGCAGAGGCCGCGGCGATCGTCGGACAGTATTTCGACGTAGCAATTACCGAATTCAAAGCTCCCACACCTTCAGACAAGGTGCGGCAGCGCGAAAGCAACGACCAGCAAGGGCTGCAACTGCCTCAAATCTACTTCAACGCATCCGAGCGACGGTCGAAATTTGTCATGAAAACCGGCCTGTCATCGGCCGAAAAGCTAGAAGTAATCAAAGCAGCTTACCGCCAAGTTTTTGAGCGCGACATTAGTCGCGCATACAGCCAAAGCATTTCTGACTTGGAATCCAAGGTCAAAAATGGCGAAATCTCGATGAAAGAGTTTATTCGTCGCCTTGGCAAATCTCCTCTGTACCGCCAGCAATTCTACGAGCCGTTTGTCAACAGCCGTGCTGTAGAATTGGCCGCCCGCCACTTCCTAGGCCGCGGTTTGAGCTCGCGGGAGGAATTTAGCAAGTATTTTGCGATCGTCACCAAAGGCGGCCTGGCAGCTCTCGTAGACGCGATGGTTTATTCCCAGGAATATTCCGACTACTTCGGCGAAGAAACAGTGCCTTACCTGCGCGGTTTGGGCCAAGAAGCTCAGGAATGTCGCAACTGGGGCCCGCAAATTGATTTGTTCAATTTCAGCGCTCCGTTCCGCAAGGTTCCTCAGTTCATCACCTTGTTTGCGGGCTACACTCAGCCGCTACCAGACCAGCACGTTTACGGTGTTGGCAATGACCCCTTAGAAATTCAGTTCGGCGCGATTTTCCCGCAAGAAACTCGCAACCCCAAGAACCGTCCAGCTCCCTTCGGCAAAGACACTCGCCGTATCCTGATCCGTCAAGGTGCGGGGATTGAAAACCAATTGAGCAACCCGGAAGCCCGCGGTAAGGCTCCAGGCTCTCTGGGCCCCAAGGTCTTTAAACTAGACCAGTTACCAGGCGGCTATGTGGCTTCTAAGAAATCTGCCCGCGGTGTCTCTAGCAGCTACAGCAACAGTTCTAGTGTCAAATTTACCGAAAGTTCCACTCAAGCGGTGATTCGGGCAGCTTACCTGCAAGTGTTTGGTCGCGATGTGTTCGACGGCCAGCGCCAAAAGGTGGCGGAAATTAAGCTGGAAAACGGCGACATTCCGATGCGCGAGTTTATTCGGATGTTGGCGAAGTCAGACGTGTTCCGCAATATGTACTGGAGCAAGCTGTACGTTTGTAAGGCGATCGAGTACATTCACCGCCGACTCCTGGGACGCCCTACCTACGGCCGCCAGGAAATGAACGCTTACTTTGACATTTGTGCCAAGAAGGGTTTCTACGCGCTGGTTGATAGCATCATCGACAGTCTGGAGTACAACGAAGCTTTCGGGGAAGATACAGTACCCTACGAGCGCTATGTGACTCCCGGTGGTTTGTCGCTGCGGACGATGCGATCGGGTTCCGTCGCTGAGCAAAATGTCCAAGCTCAGACGCCAGAAACTCCTCGGTTTATTGAACTGGGTGCAGCAGGCGATCGGGGTGATTTCGAGTTGCAAACTCGCATCGCTCAAGGTGTCAGCAAGCGGCGCGAACAAACTAAGGTGTTCAAGCTGACGAATACTTCGGACAAAGTAGCTTTGAAAACTTTAATTCAAGCTGCTTACCGTCAAATTTTTGAGCGCGACATCAACCCATATGTTGTGAAGAATGAATTCACGGCGCTGGAAAGCAAACTGGGCAACAATGAAATCAATCTCAAGGAGTTCATTGAGGCTTTGGGATCCTCCTCGCTGTACGTCAAACAGTTCTACGCACCTTATCCCAATACTAAGGTGATTGAGTTGGGAACTAAGCACTTCTTAGGCCGCGCTCCCCGCAATCAAGCGGAGATTCGGACCTACAACCAAATCTTGGCAAGTAAAGGGATTAAGGGCTTTATCAACGCGATGTTGAACAGCGTTGAATATGCCGAGGCGTTTGGCGAGGATACTGTTCCTTACCGTCGCTTCCCGACTCTGCCTGCTGCGAATTTCCCGAATACCGAAAGGCTGTACAATCTACTCACCAAGCAGAATGGTGAGTTGGTGGTTCCAAGCTTTGAGCCAGTAGCTGCTATTGACAGAAGCTAACAACAAACTGCAAAAAAATTGAGTTGGTAGGTTGACAAAAATCCCTCGCTATAGTAGTGCTGTAGCGGGGGATTTTTGGTAGAGGGCGATCGGGAATTGGGAATCCAGTTAAAATGAATCCAAAGAGCAATAACGAGCAATCAAATCCACCGAAAAAACTGAGGACTCCCCCTACAACCTCAGAGGCTCAATTAATTCAAAATCGAGAGACTTGGCTACCGCGTGCCGAAGCTCTAGCAGTAGATAATGCTCAGGAAGTGATGAATGACCTTTACAGGGAGGGAGCACAGTACCGTGATAGAAGTTGTGCTTTCATGGTAATGAAGGAACAATTTAAAGGAGGCGTAGGAAATCCACCGCAGTCGCTGAAAGATAGCACCCTCCACGCTGGAAAGTGCCAGCAGTATATTAAGGGACTTCGGAGGCATTTAGCAAAGTTGCCCTCTGAGGCACAGGAAAAGATTGAGCAGGAAATTGTCAAGATGGAAGAGGCGCTAAAATCGGCTGAAGACTACCCCAACAGCGATGAACCGGAGATTCCCAGATGGGCAAAACCTTGGAAAGAACAATTGGGGAAATAAAGTAATGCTTAAGTTAGACAGCAAGCGCAGTCGTTATTTAGAAATGTATTGGCAAAGCAAGCAGCATCTATTTGCGATCGACCAGAATGACTCTCTAATCTGTTGCGATTTAAGAGGTTGTATCTTTGATAAACTAGATTTATCGGGATGTGAGTTTTTTGGTTGTCGCTTGAATGGAACATCTTTTAAAGGAGCGACTTTACATGAAACAAAATTTATTGGCTGTTTTTCTGATGAAGGATCTCGCCCAACGGATTTTAGCAATGCGATCGGCACAAATTTATCAGTAGAAGATTGTCACATAAACTTTCTATCAAAAGAACATCAGCCAAATTTTCACAATAGTTTCTGGGGTGATGATTTAATCTTGGGAGATTCAATCCGAAATGTTTTGAGATGGTCTTCGGAAGTAGCAAAGGCTGCTGCTGATACACTCTCAGAACGCAATGATGTTAGATACAATGCTGCTGTAAAATTGGGAGAGTTAGATAATCCCGTTGTTGCTCCTCTACTGGGTTGCTTGCTTGCTGACAAGGAATGGGATGTAAGGGCGATCGCCCTGGAAGTGTTAGGAAAGCTACGACATCAGGAATTTCGGTACGGTGACGGAGTATTATTAGAGTTGATGTTTTTGTGTCTGGGAGACAAGCATTCGATCGTGCGGCAGACTGCGGCAGAACTTGTAGAAACTATTTCACCGCCAAAGCGCGTTTTGCTGACTTCTATTAATAGAATGGTTGTAGGTACTTCCGATGAGGAGCGACTGGCTGGTTTGCTGGCGGTTATTGAACTCTGCCAACTCGATGATAATTATGTTGATTTATTGGATCGAGAAGTAATTGATGCTCTACTTTTAAAGGAAGGATCTGAAATTGGCAGCGAATCCTCGCGGCTGCTGGAGATTATTGGCGATCGGGCGTTATTTTAGATACCCGACTTTTTGAAGAAGTCGGGTATCTACAAGAATTATTGAAATTGGCAAAATTCTAACATCCGTTTGATTTTGCGCAACTGTCTTTCATATTTCCTGAAAGGCCGCCAGATGCGATTGGTAACAGCCTGTTCAGGTTTTAGGACAAGTGTCAAGCGATTTTCTTTCACCCAATATGCACATAAGTAGTCGGGAAGAACGCTAAAGCCAAATCCCGATTCAACGGCTTGTCTAATTGCTCTTAAATCGGGAATAATTAGTTTGGGATGAAGGTCGATTCTTCTGCCAAACACCACGCGCCAAAAGCGGGGGGCGATCGGCAATTCTGCACTGTAAGCAATCCCAGGTTGAGTTAACAGCTATTGAGACAGTGGGTTTAAATCTGCTTGACTGATTCCTTCAGAAATCGGAACATCGCATTTGGCGGCCCGACTAGCCAGAAATTCTACTAGAATAGCAATTCATATTCGATATCAGACAAGGTAATTTTTTTGGTGGCAATTACAATGTCTAGCTTTCCGGCTTTGAGTTGTTGGATTAACTCTGCTGTTAACCAAAATTGTACAGTGTAAAAAGTGCGATCGTCCTGCAGTAATTTACCCAGAAGTCGATGGTAAAAAATTTTTGGGGCGTACCGATTCAGATGGTTTGTGGAGTTTCGGCGGTTGAGTTTTTGTCCGGAATTGATTCGAGTTTCTCATCGTACCAGCAATTTGAGTATAAAGTCTTTGTCCCGCTTCCGTGGGAACCATCCGCCTCGGAGTCCTTGGAAACAAGGGATTTCCCTAAGCTGATACGAGTTAAAAAAAAGAATGCAACTGTAGGCAAGCAGCGAACCCAGATAGTTATCAGTCATGCCCAATCTAAAATCTAAAATCTAAAATCTAAAATAGTATGACTCTCTTGCTGCGACGTGTTGGCTAACAGCCGGTTGCGTGAGGTGGAGAACTTGCGCGACCCCCGATACGGTTCGCACGCGGTAAACCTCGATCGAGCTGCGATACCATTCAAAGTTAATCATAAACAGATTTATACCAGCTCTAAAATTTTATAATTTGTATTTTAGATAAATTCGACCTACGATTAGAACAACAGGCACAACCATACCTAATAGTAAGAGGAATAGACGATGAGTAGCGAAAAAGTTCTGATTGTTTTAACCAGCCACGATACACTGGGCGACACTGGTAAAGAAACGGGTTTTTATCTCCCAGAGGTGACGCATCCATGGGACGCATTTACTCAGGCAGGATTAACGGTAGATTTTGTCAGCCCCAAAGGCGGTAGAGCTCCAATGATTGGGGTAGATTTAGAAGACCCGCTAAATAGGGCTTTTTTAGAGGATTTGCGACAGGTGGCACAAGTGGAAAATACTCTCCGTCCTGCACAAATTGACCCCGCAGAATATGGCGCTATTTTCTACGCTGGGGGACACGGTACAATGTGGGATTTTGCGGATAACCGGGAACTTGCTGCGATTGCTGCTGCTATTTACGAAGCAGGTGGCGTTGTCGGTGCTGTCTGTCACGGGCCGGCAGCCTTAGTTAATCTTAAGTTGTCGGATGGTGAGTACCTGATTGCAAATAAGACTGTGGCTGCTTTTACTAATGAAGAGGAAGCCGCTATGCAACTGACTGAAATAGTGCCGTTTTTGCTGGAGTCGGCATTAATTGAACGCGGCGCTAATTTTACGAAAGTTCCTAATTTTCAGCCTCATGTTGTCGTCAGCGAGAGGCTCGTCACAGGCCAAAACCCCGCTTCGGCCGCAGGTGTCGGTCACAAAATGGTAGAATTGATCGAAAATAAGTAGATCCCAAAAAAAGATCGCACCGAGAAACCCGGTTTCTTAAACAACACCTTCGCGTCTAAGTCAAAATGCTGTAAGAAAGTAGGTTGGGTGGAGGCACTCGTACCCAACTTACTCTGAAAATGGCGATGGTTTTATTAAAAAAATCTGGTTTCGGGATAGCTAATTACTACCTGTTTTTTTTTCGGCGGTTAACCGTACTCAAATAGCCACTTTAATCCGAGAACATTACTGCCCATTTTTCGTCTGTGATGTCAATGAAGTCGCGCTCGCTGTAAGAAGATAAATTACTTATTTATGGGTATTAGTGAATTCCATTCATTCCCAGTACGCAAAAATTGCGTATAATTTGGGAGTGCTGGTTTAGGGAGGAATCAAGATATTGAGAACCCCATAAAACATCAGAATAAGTTGGTAACTTGTGCTGATTATTACCAGAGCGAAATGAATAAGCTATTAGGGCATAATGTTGTGAAAAATGGAACAGGGTATGGAACTAAATTTACAGAAATTTTATAGAGCCTGCAATCCCAGCTACACCCTGGCAGTAGCAAATCAAGAAGACCGACAATACTATATCGATTTCTCATCAGTGCGGGGCGGCACAATCGTAGAACAATTGGAGCGCACCATCAGCCGTCTGTCCCCCGATGCACCTACCTGTCAATTATTCACCGGTCACATCGGCTCTGGTAAATCAACAGAATTGCTGCGGCTGCAAGCTCAATTACAGGAACAAGGATTTCATGTTGTTTACTTTGAGTCGAGTAAAGACTTAGACATGGCAGATGTAGATATCACTGACATTTTGTTGACCGTTGCTCGTCAGGTGAGCGAAAGCATCGAGAAAATGAAAATCAAGCTGCAACCGACGGGTTTTAAAGCTTTGCTTAAAGGGGTTGCTGATGTTTTTCAAACTCAAATAGACTTGAGCGCTGAAGCTAATATCCCTGGTTTAGGGGAAATAAATGCCAGCACGGAGGGAGAATTTTCTCTGGCGTTGGGAATTGGCAAAATTACTGCTAAAGCGAAAGATGCTCCGAATCTGCGATCGGAGTTGAGGCAATATTTGGAGCCGCGAACTAACCTAATTTTAGATGCACTGAATAAGGAGTTGCTGGAGCCGGCTAATCAAGAACTCAAACGCCAAGGGAAACAAGGACTTGTAGTAATTATCGACAATCTCGATCGCATACACCTGTGCGCGAAACCGACGGGGCGGCTGCAGCCGGAATACCTGTTTGTCGATCGCGGCGAACAGTTGGCAAGACTAAATTGCCATGTCGTGTATACAATTCCCTTGGTGCTGATTTTCTCTAACGATTTGGGCCAGTTGACCAATCGATTTGGGGTCGATCCGAAGGTTTTGCCGATGGTGCCGGTGCAGTTGAGCGACGGTTCTGAGTGCTCTGAGGGTGTGGAATTGCTGCAGCAGATGGTTCTGGCGCGGGCTTTTCCGACGGTGGACCCGCAGCAGCGCTATGCTTTGGTTGGCAAAGTTTTCGACTCTGCGGAAACTCTCGATCGGCTGTGTCGAGTCAGCGGCGGTCATGTCCGCAATTTGCTGCAACTGCTGTATAGCTGTCTGCAGAAACAAGACCCTCCTCTGTCGCGGGAAACTTTGGAAAATGTGATCGTCCAGCGCCGCCACCAGCTTACTTTGGCGATCGAACCCGATGAGTGGACATTGCTGCGCCAAGTATCCGCTACCAAAACTGTGACTGGGGAAACTAAATACCAAATCTTGCTGCGCAGTCTCTGGGTGTTTGAATACCGTTACGGCGAGGATTACTGGTTTGATGTCAATCCGATTTTGGCTGACGCCAAAGAGTTTCGCCAAACAGTTGAGAGTTGAGAGTTGACGGTTGACGGTTGACAGTTGACGGTTGACAGTTGACAGTTGATGGTTGAAATCGCTCTTGGGTCAAACGAAGTTCACTTCTAGCGGACTAAAGAATAAGGGCGTTATTGTAGCAGGATGTGCTATGAAAACTAACAACAGTCAACAGTCAACAGTCAACAGTCAACAGAATTGCCCGATCGACAGTCAACCGTTAACAGTCAACACTCAACAGTCAACACTCAACTAAGAAAAATGATTAAAGGCACTACTAAACTGTTGGGAGTAATTGGTCATCCCGTCGAACATTCTCTGTCGCCGGCGATGCACAATGCTGCTATTTCCCACTTGGGAGTCGATTTTGTTTACCTGCCGTTTCCGGTAAAACCAGGGGATTTAAAAGCTGCTATTGCAGGATTTGCGGCGATCGGGGTTCGGGGATTTAGCATCACGATTCCGCACAAACAAGCAATATTACCGCTGCTGTCGTCCGTTTCCCCGATCGCCCGATCGATCGGCGCAGTCAATACCGTATACCTGACTGACAAAGGTTGGTGCGGCACAAATACTGACGTTGAAGGCTTTCTCGCCCCGCTGCAAACCCCCTCAACCCCCCCTTACCAAGGGGGGGCTAAAGAGGCGACCTCTGGCTTAGAAACGGGCAATACGGCTGTTGAATCTGATTCGCGTCCTTACGAAACACGGGCTGTTGAATCCTGTCCCCCCCCTTACCAAGGGGGGGCTAGGGGGGGTTCCGAAGAAACGGGCAATACGGCTGTTGAATCCTGTCCCCCCCCTTACGAAGGGGGGGCTAGGGGGGGTTCCGATTGGAGTCAGAAAGTAGCGGTAATTTTGGGGAATGGCGGGGCGGCGAGAGCTGTTGTGGCTGGATGCGCTCAATTGGGATGTGCAGAGATTCACGTTGTCGGTCGCAGCGAACAAAATTTAGGGGAATTTCAGCAGAGTTGGGTCAATTCTCCGATGCCCGTGCAGAATTTGCAGGTGCATACTTGGGATAAATTGTCAATGTTAATCTCGCAGGCAGATTTGCTGGTGAACACGACGCCTGTGGGGATGTATCCGCAGGGGGAAAAGTCGCCGGTGGCGCAGGGTGCGATCGATCGAATGAAAGCAGGTGCGATCGTCTACGATTTAATTTACAACCCGAATCCTACCCAGTTTCTCAAAGATGCGGAGCTTCGGGGAGCGCGAGCTATTGACGGACTCGAAATGCTAGTTCAACAAGGAGCAGCCGCCTTAAAAATTTGGCTGAACAAAGAATCCGTCCCAGTGGATGTGATGCGCCAAGCGTTGCTGCAGCATTTAGGTTTAGACTAATGCCATTTCTGGAAAAAGTAGCTGTAGTTTTCAGAATTCCTATAAGTAGGAATTTGAGGCCCAATTCGCGCTAAGCTGAGAATTAAAATATACTTGCGCTGCCATTTATGAAATTTCGAGCTATCAGCCTTTTTTTTGCTACTTGCCTGATCGGAATTTTTAGTTTGGTATTCACTCCACCTGCTTGGGCTCTGACGCAAATTAAACTTTCCGACCTTTCTTATCGCGAATGTCCGGCAGAAATGGGAGAAGGAACAGTCACCAGCGGCAGTTCTATGGAAGCTAACTGCTTTTTGATTACTGGGAAAGCTGAAAATAGCACCGGCAAACCAGTTGTCAATGCCGATATTTTCGGCCGCATTTATGATGCGGACGACAATCCGGTGATGCAAAACCGGACTCGCTTGGGGTCTATAGAAGAAGTTCCTCCCGGAGTTAGCGATTTTCAGCTCAGAATTTCGGTGGCCGCCAATCAACGAACACCTTTGAAGCTCAAGCAATTTAAAGCTACAGGTTTTACTGGCGTGGTTCGCCGCTAAGGAAACTATTTGAGTTTTTAGATTGCTGATTTGAGATTTTGGGTTTGCTGCCCGTGAAACCGCGATGCAGTTTTAGATTTGAGATTTTCGATTTGAGATTGTTGAGTGGCTGGCAATTTCTCATTTCTCATTTATGAGGAACTCCCCAGCTTTTCAACCGGGGAGTTCATGTCAAAATCTCAAATCTCAAATTTAGTTGCCTGCTGCTAGGTCTGCCAAACAATTTAGGCTAGATGCTTAAAAACTTAAGCTTTTCCAACTACAATAATGATGTTTGCAAGTTGGTCAAAAGAGTGAGCAAGATTTGCGAACCGAACTGAAGTACAAAAAATGCAATCATCGGCGAAAAGTCAATCCCTCCTAAGGGGGGGATAATCGATCGGAATAGATTGAGGTAAGGGTCTGTTAACTGACTCAAAATCGAAAACGGGGGGTCATACCAATTGATGTTAGGGAACCAGCTTAACAGCACCCGAATAATCATCAGGGCTACATAGATTTGCAGAAATGTGGACAGCGTGGTTGCCAAAAGGCCTATGGAATAACTCATATATTCTGGTTGTAGTTCGAGTAAAGTTTACAGACACTTTAAGTTTGAGTTTAGCATAGCTGGAGGAGTGGGGGGAGTGGGAGTTGGGGAGACCAGGAGCGTTTTTGTTGTTCCTTGTGGCTTCTGTCTCCCCCTTCTACCTGGAAAGATGAAGAGAGAAATTTGCGACTGTTGACCGATCGCCCGCATCGATCTGCCAGACTAATCTAAAATTTTAAATGGATTCAGGAGTCTTGGGCGATCGAACCCGAGCCGCCCGGCGCCTGCGCGTTGCCGTTTACGTCGCCCAGTTGCAGCCGCACGTCATCTATTGCCTGATTTAGCTGAGCAATTTTATCTTCTAAACTCAGCCTTGCTACTTCCATGCTGTCGGCTTCGAGTTGACTGGCTTTCCTCTGGCGGATCTTTCTTGTCTTTGGTTCTGATGGTTCACTCAGCAAAGCTTCAGCAGCGCGCCGCGACAGCACCGTGCCCAAAACTGCACCCACCAAGCCGCCAACAGCAGCTCCGGCAATAAATCCCCCTGTAAAACCCTCTCGATTGCTCATGGCTCAACTCAACTGCGCGATATTTCTTTGATTTGTTTATTTTGACACTATTGGCTGGAGAAACCGGCAGACGATCGTGCGATTTTAGATTTTAGACTTTTGATTAAAGAATTGAGATGGCGATCGGGAAAATGAGCCGGAGGGACAAAAGCCCAAAGGCGCATCAAGTCGGTTAGTTGTCAGTTGACATCCTCACCGCCCTTCAAGGGCGGTGATTCCAGAAATCACTTTCTGGGCTTTCTCTTTCCGCGACTCAACTTACATTGAGGAGTTTCCTCACCAATGCTCTTGTCGATATCTCCAGAGACGTTTAACGTTCCCGTGTGCCCCACGGTACGCATTTGTGACAAGTTAAGAAAAAGTGCAAATTGTCAAGGGGGTAGACAAAAAAAGGTAAAATAGGATGAAACCTTTA
>NZ_JAUBTO010000017.1:0-89243 GCF_036702495.1 Microcoleus sp. C2D2
TCCTTTTTGGACGGGCGGGACGCCCATCCCACAATAACAATTAAAATTGTAAGTTATTTAATTCGCGATCCTAAGGTTCTACTAACCTTTGAGCTTCGGATGGGTGCTTTTGTATATAGTCTCTCAGTTGGCTCATTTATCTTCTAGGAAAGATTCAATTTTATCATAGGCATTACCCTCTCATTTCTATCTTGGAGATGTCTAATGTCCTCGCAGTCCCAGAAGTTGCAATAAATCGAAAACTTGGATCGTGTTAATCTGCATCGGCATGGCGGATAATAATAAGAGCGATCGGCTTTTTTCTTTCAATTGCTGCATTAACTGTAGCAACCGATTTGGAGTTTCATTGCGATTTTGCGGGGTTGGGCGGCGGGCGTGATGCGCTTCATCCAGAATCACCAAATCCTACGGTTGCCCGTCTAAAAGCTGTTTTGTGCGATCGCTCCGACGGACTAGATGAGATGATGCTAAAATGAGATTTTGGGAATTCCAAATATTCTCTTCCCCTGACTGACTCCTTTCCCGATAGGAATTTTTTAATTCACCTTTGCTATAACTCCAAAAGTGCAAGTTAAATTTTTCACGCAATTCTTCGTGCGATTGCGGCTGAATGCTGGCGGGTGCTAAAATTAACACAGGTTTGACTTTTTGGCTGATGAGTAAGTAACGCAGAATCAACCCGGTTTCGATGGTTTTTCCCAATCCAACTTCATCCGCAATTAAGAAACTTTTCGGGAAATTTGCCGCAACACCGAAGCGCGAGAAAACGATAAAAGTTGGCGCGAATACCAGCGATGCAATCTTTAAATGGATTGCCGCCCTGTTCGTAATAAACCTGCTCGTTTAGCAGATTTACGGGCATGATTTTCTCGATGAAGAGGTGAGACCGCATGATTTGTTAGTTGGTTATTGTTTATTCTACTCGTTCCAAGGCTCTGCCTGGGAACGCAGATTCGGAAGCTCTGCCTCCAATTTTTCCAAGCAGCAAACGAGGCAGAGCCTCGCTTACATCGGTTCCAAGGCTCTGCCTTGGAACCAGTTAAATCTGCATTAGTATTATCCCAAAAATTTAGAAATTAATATTATTCAAATAGCTCTGCTTTCTCAATGATAAACCATTCGTGGTACAATACTGCCAAGAAAAACACTTCTCCTTTTGGTCGATCGCACACAGCCATATATCCCGATACAAACATATCATCGTCAAAAGTTGTATCCTTAAGAAACAGAGTCAGCGAGTTGCCATCCGCGCTCCAAATTGTCCGCAAAATCGTGATATTTTGGTGACGAGATGCTTCAACGGGCAATAACACCTACCGCCCCTCTATTTGGATAAATTCTGGTTCGCCGTATCTCAACTCAGACTCCCATGTCTCCGGGCCTTCATGCTTCTCAATAATCCGATCCCACCGCACTGTTTGAATCTTGGCTAAAGTTTCGTTTGACAAATCAGCTACTTTCATCCGATTAATTTCCTAATAAAATTAACTGTTCCAAGGCTCTGCCGGGAAACCGATGCAAGCGAGGCTCCGCTTTGTTTTTGGCTGGAAAGATTGGAGGCAGAGCCTCCGGATATGCGTTACCGAGCAGAGCCTGGCAACGAGTAAATACGTCAAATCCGCTACTTTCATAATTTCAATCTCCAATAAAATTCGTAAGGCTTTCAAAGCATTTGAACGATTGCCATTGGCAATTTTACCAAACCAATAAAGTGCCTCTTCATTGCTCATAGCCATAATCACCTCGGCAATATTAGCAATTCGTTCGGTTTTCGAGATCGAGCGGCTAAAAACTTCCCGGATTAGGGTTTTAATGCCATCAGTTGCGAAAGTATTGGCAAAGAATTTATTGGCATCTCGATCAACTTGAGGTGCAGTTCCTTCAACTACCAGCCTCAATTTTGCTGCAAATAAATCTAGAGACAAGTCTCCCGATAAAATCTCATCTCTGGGTACCCAGGTATCAAAGATTAATGGCAGCATCTCAAAGCTCCTTAACTAATAATATGAATTCCGAAGAACATCGGAATTATTATCTCTCTCTTGTCTCCCTCTGTGTTCTCTGCGTTCTCTGCGGTTAAATCATTCCGATACCCAATAACTAATGACTAAAATCGACATTTCCCCCGCTGACAATTACCCCAACTCTCGCATTTTCAGCTTTCACAACACCTGACAACAAAGCCGCCGCCGCTAACACTCCTGTCGGTTCAACAACTATCTTCATGCGTTCCCACATAAAAAACATTGTGCTGCGAATTGCCTCTTCTGAAACAGTTGCCATATCATCAACATAATGCAGCACCAAAGGAAAGGTTAATTTCCCCAAAGATGGCGTGCGCGCACCGTCAGCAATCGTATCTGGGTTAGTAACAGTTTGTAGCGTTTTCGTGCGGAACGATCGCGCCGCATCGTCTGCTTGCTGGGGTTCTACCCCGATTACTTTACACTGCGGAGACAAAGTTTTTGCCGAGATGGCGCATCCCGACAGCAAACCCCCGCCACCGCAGCAAACTAACAGCAAATCCAACTCCCCAACTTCTGCGAATAATTCCAGCGCCGCCGTACCTTGTCCCGCAATCACCCGCGCGTCATCGTAAGGAGGAATAATTGTCAAGTGCCGTTCGGCGCCAATTTTAGCGGTTAACTCTTCGCGGGAAACTTGAGTGCGATCGTACAAAATAATCTCGGCACCGTAGCCGCGAGTCGCTTCTTGCTTGACTTTGGGCGCATCAGCAGGCATGACAACAGTAGCAGGAATTTCTAGCAACCGTGCGGCAAGGGCGATCGCCTGCGCGTGATTTCCCGAAGAAAAAGTCAGCACTCCCCGCTGTTTTTCGGCTTCAGATAGCTGCATTAAAGCATTGCAAGCACCCCGAAATTTAAACGAACCCGTGCGCTGAAAGTTCTCGCACTTGAAAAATACCTGAGAATTTGTGCGTTTGTTGAAAGTTTCCGAAGTCAGCACCGGCGTCTTGAAAGCTTTGCCCTGCAAGCGATTTGCCGCCGCTTCCACATCGGCGAAACTGACTGACAAGGGATTTTGGGCACTGAAGTGGGTACTCATAGATTTTAGATTTGGACGATCGAGGACTCTATTTGTAGGATGGGCATGGCCCGCTTCACTCCTACCATTAAATTATAAATTTTTATTATATAGCAACCGCCAAGACGGTTAGGACGTTGTTAATGGCTGAAACGATTGATTTTATTGCTTCTTCCTTCTTCCTTCTTCCTTCTTCCTTCTTCCTTCTTCCTTCTTCCTTCTTCCTTCTTCCTTCTGCTATATTTTGGAGGATAAGAATTATTAGGTGTTGCGCTTAATGGTTAAAAAAGCTGTTGACTAAAATCAAAGTTATGACAATTTACTATCAAAAAGTACAGTGGCGTTTGTACTTGCATAGGAGAGGGATTAATCAATTAGGACTTGCGCATGGGGTCCAGAAACCGGGTTTTTTTACGAAAATACTTCGTTCGTACTCGAAGATGAGGTAAAAAACCCGGTTTCTTTGTCGAAGTGCGTCCCAGACTGTGAATACAAATTTAACCGCCGCCCGATTAATTTTCGGGAAACGACCAGGCGCTGTATCCAAATTTCGGGTAACGGGTAAAATAAACAGGATTGGATGGTGAAATTGCCCTCGCGAGTGCGATCGACTCCAACCATCGACAACAAGGCAAAAGAGAACACAGCAAAGCCGTTTCCCTACCCAAAAAAGCTCCCCTAAATTGTTTAACAATTACCAAAAAAAAGGACACAGTATTACTATGTCCTTACCTCTGTATTGTAGGGACACAGCAATGCTGTATCCCTAACCGTACCGCCGATATCCCGATTAGGATTCTTGCCGTTTAGAACAAGAACAATTCAGAATTACCGGTCGGTCCCAAATCGATCTTATCGACAGTTGCAAACAAACTGTTACTGCCAAGAGTAGCACCGTTGCTATCGTAATACAGCTTAGTAGCCCCAGCCAAACTGTCGTAGATAGCCATGATCGACGGCCCGGCTAAAGTTGCTTCGAGCGCAGTTACAGAAACTGTACTGCTGTAAGCGTAGAAACTCGAAGCCAAAGTCCCTGCGGTGGTAAACGCTGCAAAACCAGTTTTGTCGAGGTTAATTACATCATCAGCAAGGATGTAATTGGTAATTAAATCCCCGCCGCCAGCAGCAGTTCCGCTGAACACAAACACATCCAAACCATCACCGCCGTCGAGAACATTCGTTCCCACACCGCCGATTAAAGTGTCATTCCCGAGGCCGCCGTTGAGAGTATCGCTACCGCCACCGCCGAAGAGGCTGTCATTACCCTCGTCGCCGGAAATGCTGTCGTTACCCAAACCGCCGTCGAAAATGTCGGCACCAGAACCGCCGCTGAAGATGTCAGCAAATTCAGTACCGGTGACGCTGTTAGCAGTCGCATCTCCGGTAAACACGACAGGAGTGGTGAAGTTGTAACCGCCTGAACCGAAATTGTTAACTCCGGGCGGGAAAGTACCGGGATTCGTGATTAAATCGACCGTAACGCTGGTTGAGTTGGTAGGAGTGCCAGTCGCAGAAGGTGCGATCGTACCTGTAAATACAAAGTCCGCCGTTCCCAGATTGCTAGCACCCGTACCCAGATTCGCAATCAAGGTAGAACCACCGGCTGCGTTACCGTTCGAGTCAAAATACAACACCGTTTCGTTCGACGCATTAGTAAATGCGAAGAAACCAGCAGTTGTAGAATTGCCCAGGGCCTTAGCTTGTGCAGCTTCCAAAGAGGCATAACTTCCGCCAGTGAAAATCACTAACTCTTTGCCAGTAATGTCAGGAGTAGCCCCGCTAACACCGTCAAAGTTAGTGGTAGTCAAATTGCCGAAAGCGCTCGCGCTAAACTCGAATTTGTCTACCCCAATGGTAAAGTCAGTAATCGTATCACCGCCTTCACCTGTTGCTTTGTAAACAAAGATATCCGCACCAGCACCGCCAGTCAGAATATCTGCACCGCTGCCGCCCGTGAGAATATCTGCACCGCCACCACCGTTGATGGTGTCAGCAAGTTGCGTACCCGTGACGCTGTTAGCAGTGTCATTGCCGGTAAATAACACAGGAGAGGTGAAATTGTAACCCCCAGCACCAGAACCGAAATTGTTAACTCCGGGCGGGAAAGTACCGGGATTAGTGATTAAATCGACAACGCTGCTTGAGTTGGTAGGAGTGCCAGTCACAGAAGAGGCGATCGAACCTGTAAATACAAAGTCCGCCGTTCCCAGATTGCTAGCACCCGTACCCAGATTCGCAATCAAGGTAGAACCACCGGCTGCGGTACCGTTTGAGTCAAAATACAACACCGTTTCGTTCGACGCATTAGTAAATGCGAAGAAACCAGCAGTTGTAGAATTGCCCAGGGCCTTAGCTTGTGCAGCTTCCAAAGAGGCATAACTTCCGCCAGTGAAAATCACTAACTCTTTGCCAGTAATGTCAGGAGAAACCCCGCTAACACCGTCAAAGTTAGTGGTAGTCAAATTGCCGAATTCGCTCGCGGTAAACTGGAATTTGTCAACCCCAATGGTACAGTCAGTAATCGTATCACCGCCTTCACCTGTTGCTTTGTAAACAAAGATATCCGCACCAGCACCGCCAGTCAGAACATCTGCACCGCTGCCGCCGGTGAGAATATCTGCACCGCTGCCACCGTTGAGAATATCTGCACCGCCACCACCGTTGAGGATGTCAGCAAATTGCGTACCGGTGACGCTGTTAGCACTGTCATTGCCGGTAAACAAGACAGGAGAGGTGAAGTTGTAACCCCCAGCACCAGAACCGAAATTGTTAACTCCGGGCGGGAAAGTACCGGGATTAGTGATTAAATCGACAACGCTGCTTGAATTAGTAGTAGTGCCAGTCGTAGGAGGTGCGATCGTACCTGTAAATACAAAGTCCGCCGTTCCCAGATTGGTAGTAGCAGTACCACAATTAGCAATCAAGGTAGAACCACCGGCCACCGTACCGTTCGAGTCAAAATACAACACAGTCTCGTTCGACGCATTAGTAAATGCGAAGAAACCAGCAGTTGTAGAATTGCCCAGCGCCTTAGCTTGTGCAGCTTCCAAAGAGGCATAACTTCCGCCAGTGAAAATCACGAACTCTTTGCCAGTAATGTCAGGAGAAGGCCCGCTAACACCGTCAAAGTTAGCCTTAGTCAAATTGCCGAATTCGCTCGCGCTAAACTCGAATTTGTCTACCCCAACAGTAAAGTCGGAAATTTTATCGCCGCCTTCTTTAGTTGTCCTGTAAACAAAGAGATCCGCACCAGTGCCGCCGCTTAGGACATCCAAACCGAGGCCGCCGGTGATGGTATCGTTGCCGTCGCCGCCCTTGAAGCTATCGTTAAAATTGCTGCCGACAATCTTGTCATCGCCTGCTAAACCATCGTAATTAACTGGGGCCGGAGAAGTGGTGAAATCCACATTGTCAGCACCAGCAGTACCGACAGGAATAGTTAGTGGCGGGCCCGTGAAGACAAAGTTACTGACTTGCAGGCGAATGCTTGCCGAGAAAGTGGCCACAATTTCAAAGCGCGCCCCTAAAGCAAATACCAGCACAGCACGGCCGGTAGTGGCATCTATAAACTGACAGAAAATGGGCACCTCGGAGTCGCCACCCAACTGTGCAAACCGCGCTTGCAAAGTCGCGATGCTGGTAACAGTGGTATCCCGAGTGAAGTCGAGCAAATTACCGCTGCCGATCGACCCAACAACAGAAGTAGTAGTAATCTCCTTTAGGCTCAAGCTAGAAGCGGTGAGATTACCAAAAGCTGCCGTAAAAAGCTCTAAAACATCGTCAGTGACATTAAAGTCAGTAATGTAGTCAGCTTCTGCAACTGTTTGAATCTCTTGGCGGGAAGTGCGGTAAATAAAGCGATCCTTTCCATTACCCCCAGTTAGAGTATTGATTCCTAGGCCGCCTTCGATCTCGTCATCATCATCGCCGCCTTTAATTTTGTCGTTGCCCGAGCCTCCTTTTATTTTGTTTTTGCCTTTACCGACTTCGATATCGTCATCGTCATCGCCACTGTCGATATCGTTATCGCCATCGCCGACTTTAATTTTGTCCTTGCCTTTGCCGCTGATGATTTTGTTTTTGCCTTTACCGACTTCGATATCGTCATCGTCATCGCCGCTGTCGATATCGTTATCGCCATCCCCGCCTTTAATTGTGTCCTTACCTTTGCCGCCGATGATTTTGTCCTTGCCTTGGCCGGCTGTAATGGTATCGTTACCATCGCCGCCTTGGATGTCGTTATCCAGCGTCGCAGAACCGACAATATTTTGAGCCTGTGTAGTGCCAGCAAAATTAAATAAATTTCGCTCGACTGTCAAGTTAAAACGCTGGCCGGCGATAAAGTTTCGGCCGTTGCTAACTTCAAAACCAAAAGCAGCCGGACCGGTATAACCTGGTGCCGCTTTGAAAGTTAACAAGCGTGCGTTAATTTCTGCTTGAGTGAAAGTAAAACCGACTTGTGTTACGGCGACTCCCTTAAGGAATAGTTGGCCGATTGTAGCAGCGGGCAGCTCGGTTAGCTTGTAGATTATTCCGCTAGGACCTTGCTGGGTATCGACAAAACTCAACAACTCAGAAGTAATAGTTTGCTCGCCGCCGCTGGAACCAGCAGTCAAGCTATTATTAGTTTCCACTCGCGGAGGGTTAAAAATCGGGTTCGGAGTTGGACTTGGAGTTGGACTTGGAGTTGGAGTTGAACCGGTAACTCCTAAAAAGTCCCCAGCATCGATAAGCGTTGCGTTGACCTTCAACAATAGCGCCAGCGCGAAGTTATTGACCCGAATTTCGGTATTGCCACCGACTTGTATAAAGGTCAAGCTGCTAAAGTTCAAGCCGCCAAACAGCAAAAACTTGTCCTTGCCGTCTTCGTAGTCAGTGATGACAGAAGTCGCGCCGCTGGTAGAGTTACTCACGACATAAACGTCATCTCCAGCACCACCGACGCAGGTATGGTTGCCAGTACCGCCCATCAGCGTATCGTTGCCGTCGCCGCCCATCAGCGTATCGTCGCCGCCGCCGCCGCCGCCAACGCTGTCGTCGCCGCCGCCGCCGTCTGCCATGTCATTGCCGTCGCCAGTCGCGAGGGTATCGTTGCCAGTACCAGCCATCAGCGTATCGTCCCCAGCGCCGCCCATCACGGTATCGTCGCCTTCGTCACCCATGCAAGCGTCGTTGCCGTCGCCCCCCATCAAGGAGTCATCGCCAGCACCACCGCTAACGCTGTCGTCGCCGTCGTCGCCTCCACAGTTGTCGCTGCCTGCACCGCCGTTAACGGTATCGTCGCCGGCACCGCCGCTAACACTGTCGTCGCCGTCGTCGCCTCCACAGTTGTCGCTGCCAGCACCGCCGCTAACGGTATCGTCGCCGGCACCGCCGCTAACACTGTCGTCGCCGTCGTCGCCTGCACAGTTGTCGCCGCCTGCACCGCCGTTCACGGTATCGTTGCCCGTGCCGCCGCTAACACTGTCGTCGCCGTCGTCGCCTGCACAGTTATCGCCGCCTGCACCGCCGTTCACGGTATCGTTGCCCGTGCCGCCGCTAACACTGTCGTCGCCGTCGTCGCCTCCACAGTTGTCGCCGCCGGCACCGCCGTTCACGGTATCGTTGCCCGTGCCGCCGCTAACACTGTCGTCGCCGTCGTCGCCTGCACAGTTGTCGCTGCCAGCATCGCCGCTAACGGTATCGTTGTCGTCGCCGCCGCTAACGTTGTCGTCGCCGTCGTCGCCACTGCAAACGTCGCTGCCTACACCGCCCTTCACGGTATCGTTATCTTTGCCGCCGTTTACGGTATCGTTGCCGTCGCCGCCCTCGCAATCGTCGTTGCCTGTGTCGCCCCTGACGGCATCGTTGCCTTCGCCGCCCTTGCAATCGTCGTTGCCTTTGCCGCCGTAGACGGCATCGTTGCCTTCGCCGCCGTCAGCGTCATCATCTCCTTCGTTGCCGTACACCGAGTCATCGCCGTCATCGCCTTCGCAGGTGTCGTTGCCGGTACCGCCAAAAAGGGTGTCCTTATCTTTACCGCCATTAACCTTGTCGTTGCCTTTGCCGCCCTTAACGTTGTCGTTGCCCCGATCGCCCTTTACTTCATCGTCGTCATCGCCGCCCTCGCAATCATCGTCATCTTTACCGCCGTAGATTTTATTTTTTTTGCCATCGTTTCCTTTGATTTTGTCCTTGCCTTTTTTGCCGAATATCTTATCCTTCTCGCCGGTGGCAACAATTAAGTCATCGTTATCGCTACCTTCGATCGTCCGGCGGCGATCGCTGTCATCGTCATCATCATCATCGTCATCGCCGCCCGCACCTTTTTCGGGTACGGCGTTAAATTCAGCAATTTTGCTGTTATCCTCGTCCTCAGAAGCTTCACGGGTGTTGTTGTCGCTCGCCTCGGACTTTGCTCGATCGACCGGAATAGGTGTAGTAAACAATTTGGGGTCTGTCATGTCAGGAGTTTCTGTATCATCTGCTCGATCGTCGATAAAAGGTCTTTTCTGTACCGTTTCTAACAAATCTTCTTCTGCCATTGTTGATATTTCCCACACACTGGTAAGCTTCTTAGATTCAATTTATCAGCAAACAGGAGACAGCAGAAGAAAAAAATTCTTACTTCATGCTTGCGCCTGCTAGAGGGGCTGATATCCTCATTTTTATCTTATAGATGCCTTTTAAACTGCAAGGGATTTTTTCTCTCTGTTGCGAGTTTTATATTCTGCAATGGCGCACCCAAATTAATTGAGCCGCCACCTACACCGTAAGTGCTGCGCCGAAGCGCCGAACATTTGAGATGTTCTCCGTAATTTCTACAGTAAGCTGCGCCCAAGTGCCCTCGATTGTAGATTTTCTACGTAATTCCTACAGTGAATTAGCTGAATTTAAACTCGCAACTTACAACTCCCAGATAACTACCCAAAACCTTGATCCCCAAAATTTTACCCTTGCTTTTCTTGCGATCGAGCCTGGGTGCATTGAAGTAGGGTAACACTCCCAGCTCGGACAAATCCTTCCCTGACGTAGGATTTGAGCTTCTTTCCTAAACGACTGCACCCTCCTCTTTTTAGTTCCCGATGACTAATTAGAAATTTAGATAGTTCGCTCGGGCAAATATTTATTTTAATTTTCAGTCGCATAATTTTCTCTCGATTTGACCGAGCCGAGCAAAATGAAAGAACCTTTATTTTTACAAAAAAAAAGAGCTCTGGAAAAATGTATTTATCTCAATAGAGATTGTAAAAGTCAGAAACGAACAGGAATAAACGCAGGAGTTATTTTTGGTTAAAGTTGTAAGATAAATCGGCATTTTGAGCGGGAATGACGCAGGGCGAGGCTCAGAAACCCAGTTGCTTTGTAGAGGCTTCGCTGCCCAATCCAATATTTCTGGGAGAAACCAGCTTGATGAGGGTTAGTCCTCTAGATGATAAAAATGATTGTTCCTGGAGAGGACGGGAATAATTTCCTGGCCGTTGTATTGTTGAGAATTCTTGGCTCCTTAACTTTATTTTTCCTGCTGAATTTTAACTAGATTAAGACAGTTAAATTAAAAAAATCAATAACATGAAACTGGTAAATTAGCAAGAGTCGATTAGCAATTATCGATGGTCAACTATGGATTACCGATCGCCACAGAGGTCTTACGGATGAGGGCGGAGGGCTTGCGGATGAGGAGCCAGGGCTGACCAATTAATTAATTGACACAAAATCAAGATTTCAGATGGGGGGTTGGTGGTAGAGGATAAGCGGTAAGGATCGATCGACAGATCGCAAAAAAAAAAAAAATACTCAACTTTGCCTCCGATATTGCCCTGAAACCGGTTGGCGAGAGCCGAAGTAATTTTAATAAGAACTCGAGATCCGCCTGGTAAAGTGCCTCTAATTTAACTTTACTCAGCAATGAGAAACTCAAGTTCGGGACAAATCTAAAGGGGTCTGCGGTAGAGGTGCAAAATGTTAAAGATAGCAAGATTCGAGAAAATTCGGCTTTCACTGAGCCACAGAGCAATAAAAACTAATAAACTGTTATTAAAGTACAACTTTTATACCCTCAAGGTGTTTGAACAAATATATTTGACCCCAGCGCTCGCCCGATCGGGGGAAGCGCATTCAGAAACTTTGATTGAGAGAGTAAAAATAATTTTGCCGATGGCTATTGCTAGCCGCAAAAACGCAGGCAAATTCAGAATTAAGGCGGGAGGGCGCTAAATCCGTGAGCCAGGAATTTCAACTCTCAGTCACCCCAGTTGGGGACGACGAATATCTAGTGCGGACAGAAAGGGTTGCACCCGGTGTACCCTTAGCAGAAGAACAAGTCCGCTGGCCGATCGACGAATGGCTTGCACTGTCTGCTCAACTGATGAACGACCCGCTGGTGGGCTTGCTGCAAGGAAAAGCATTACAGGGAACGAGTTTTCCTGGTCGCGGAATCTCGCGCTCGGGAAACAACAGTGCGCCGAATTTAGTAGCCCTCGGGCAACAATTCTACAGCGGGCTGTTTCAAGGAAACTTGCGCGATAGCTGGACTTGCGCTCAAGGCATCGCCCAGCACCGCCGAGAAGTGCTGCAACTGCGGCTCGGACTCAAAGGCCGGCACTTGCCGCGGCTGCCGTGGGAAGTTCTGCACGCGGGCGATCGCCCTTTGGCAACCGGCACCGATGTCGTGTTTTCCCGCTACCAACCAGGTACAAGTTTGTTCAAACAAACCCGGATACTGCCTGAGCCGGGGCCGCTAAAAATTTTAATGGCGATCGCCTCTCCGAGCGATCGAGACAGCTTGCAGCTCAAGCGAGAAGTGCTCCACCTGCAACAAGAACTCGAAAACCGCACCGCTAACCCTCTCAAAAACAGCCCCCACTCCCCGGAAATTCAACTGACTATTCTCGAACAGCCCGATCGAGAACAACTTACCCAAGCCCTAGAACAAGGACACTACCAAGTCCTGCACTACGCAGGCCACAGCAACTTAGGTTCCAGAGGTGGCGAACTCTACCTAGTCAGCAGCCGCACCGGCTTAACCGAAACCTTGAGTGGCGACGACTTAGCTGGATTGCTCGTTAACAACGGTATTCAGATGGCCGTGTTCAACTCCTGCCGCGGCGCCTATGGCGACCCCTCAGACCTCGCGGACGACAGCCCGGAACGCAACTTAACCGAAGCTCTAGTCAAGCGGGGAATTCCGGCAGTGCTAGCAATGGCAGAAAGCATCCCCGACGATGTAGCCCTAACTCTGACGCGACTGTTTTACCGCAACCTCAATCAAGGCTATCCAGTCGATCTCAGCCTGAGCCGAGCCAGAGCCGGACTAATTTCTGCCTACGGTTCTCACCAGTTATACTGGGCTTTGCCCATTCTCTACCAGCACCCAGACTTTGACGGCTATCTGATCGGCGCCCCAGGCCACAGCGCGGCATCGGGGTCTCGGGTGCAAATAATCGCGTCGGGAACGCAGCCGGCGGTCGCGGGTACAGAATGGAAGGCGCCGTCTTCGGTTTCGGCGATCGCCCAATACCCGCCAATGCTAGCCAATCGATCGCATGAGTCAGACAGTTCCGACGGCGAAGTCGGGAAATATTTTCCTGACCCAATAAAAGATCGCAGGGATTGGGTTCACCAGAACGATCGAGCCGAGGCTGCTAATTCACCGAACTCACCGATGGCGAAGCCGTCCTCTATTCCTAATCCTGAGTCTTCGGTTATCCAAACAATTTCCGCCGCGGCACCGGCTCAGAAACCGTTAAAAAAACCGGGATTGAAAAAATCTGTGGCCCTGATGCTTTGCTTGTTGCCCCTTGCTTTGAGTGCTGGCTTTTTTGGGTGGCGGTACTCGCACCACCGAGAAACGAAACCAGAAGAGTTACTGCCGGCGGTACGGACTCCCCTGTCGCAAAATTACCTCCACCAACGCTAGTAAAAGCAACAACCTCCGGCAGTGCTGAGTTTTGGCCCGCTTGCCATCACTCTAAACTGGCCGAGGTTGTTGCTGGCAATTGGCTCCCGGCTGCCACTGAAAAAGTTATCATATCAATTCCGGTTACACCGTTCGGGATGGGGAGTCGTCCGTCGTCCGTCGTCCGTCGGGGAATGTGGAATTATTGACCAGGACTCGATCTGGCCCATGCAACCGGAAACGATATCAAAAGTATGCTGCTCGATCGAATCTCGGAGGATCCGGCTCATCAACCCGGTTTCTACCCCAAATCAGAAGCTAGGCAACCGGAACATCTAGGAAGAAACCCGGTTTCTCGTCGAGAGAATAAGTCCGGGACTGCTTGATATAGAATTCGTGAGTCGATTTGAGATTTTAGACGGGGGCGCGAGCGCGAGCCGTCGAAGGATTTGAGATTTTAGATTTATACCCAATCCGGCTTAAATACCCCCTCGATCTGGCTTGTCCCTCGCTCGCTACGACCAAAGTTTGACTTTATGCAGCGGTTTCAACAGCCGAAGGATAAAAGGGGTAGCTTTCCCCGGATTTGGTATTACTCCACAGATGAATCTGGGAGCTTGAACAAGAGTCTAAAATTTTGAGTTCTCCACCACAGGAGTCGGTGGCTTGTATCCGTTTTTGGGCGGGCTGCTTCGGCAGCCGGAGCATTCGTCATTCGGCACAAGACAATAAAAGCAAGAGTTGCAACAATTAACAACCTCCTCACCGTCAGGGCAGTTACTATATTTCACAATAAGTAATTGTGGAAGCGGTGGTGAGTTTGACCTGCCCCTACAGCTTGCGCATAAATTTTGAGAGTCTGGCAGTTTCCAGGCCTGCAAGTGGAAACCAGTACATTTGCACCGAAACTCCATGCCGGGAACGGCTGATAATTTGTAGTGCATCAAACATTTAAGCTCTTGTGCATTTAACTCGGTTTTTTTCAATTGCCCTGTGGAAAGAACATCAAATTCTCTGCCGGGCGGGCCGGAGGAGGAAGATTTTCCCGAGTTGCCCCTAGAAATCTACTGATTCGCGGCGAAGTGTTAAGAGTCGCGAAGCAATCTCCCCCGATCGAAACTATTCCCCTCCTGGTGGCTGCGCGATGTTTCTGCCGCCGCGCCCATTGAGTCGGGTTTTAGCTTAAACCCCTTCAACGAACAGGTGAAATTTCCTTCAATTTTTACCGGATTGCCTTCCCCAGACTGCGTTCTGTGCAAGTTATATGCCCAACACCTTAATAGAAGATTGCTCGTTGGTATTTGGGGTTTTGAGGGGATTTCCAGCCCGAAAAACAGGGTTTATACCCTTTTAGATTTTAGATTTGAGATTTGAGATTGAAGAATTGGGAATGACTTATTCCATAAGGGTTTGGAGCTTGTCTACAGTTGGATTCTTTTTGTAAACTGGTTTTGCAAGTAGCTGGCCGCGGCACCTTTGAACAAGTGCTGCCTCCCCTTGTTGAGGTAAAAGTTAACCCTGCGCCGGTAAGTGCTTTCGGCAGATTTGCAGCGGCCGCCCTCTAGGTATTTCGATTCATGGCTGTCTTATTTTTACCTTGACCGCAGACACGATCCGGGATTGGTGAATGCAGGGAACAGACTTTACTGTAAAAAAGTAAAGCATTTAATTTGCGACAATAATTCCCCGCGCGATCGCAAGAGAGGCTTACGCAAGGATTTGGGCCGCTAGCAGCAAATTGATCGCCCTTCGAGCATCCTTACTTGCACCCCCGGTCTTGAGGCCACAGAAATTTATCCAGAATCTTAATATTCAGAATTCTTAGTATTGACAGTGAAACAAAGTTAATCTAATGTGTTGTAATTGATATAAGTAAAGTCCAATAAGCGAGGTACGGTCAATGGCAGAAACAGCTACAGCACCCTTAACAGGAAAAGGTCTGCTTCAAAAAATCAAAGGCAGCGATTTGCCACGCAGAGAACTTGCAAAGCTTTGCGGCTACTTCACGGTCAGCAAAAGTGGAGAAACGCGGATTAATCTGGCTGAGTTTTACGATGCAGTGTTAGCTGCTAAGGGCATTGAGCTAGAGAAGTCGAAAGCAGACGGACGCGGGCGAGAAGCGAGTTATCGAGCTAGCGTTCACAAGAATGGCTCGATCGTGATCGGGGCAAATTATACCCAAGAAATGGGATTAAAGCCGGGAGACGAGTTTGAAATTAAGCTCGGATACAAGCACATTCGCTTGATTCAGATCGATGTGGACAGACCGGATGTGGACTTGGATGAGGAAGAGGAGGATACAGAAGAATAAAGGCGATCGCGATGCAGTCAGCCTCGGGCAAGGCGACTGGATTTCGCATTCGCTACACGAGTATTTGCGCGCCACCCTTCGATTTAACTGATGAGCTGTCTTGACTATTTCTATTTTCTCTTGTCCCGCAAAGACTACAGTGCCTCTGAACTTAGCAAAAAGGGGCAAGAGAAAGGTTTTGGCAATGAGGAAATATTGGAGGCGATCGCGCAAATTCAAGACCGGGGCTATCAGTCCGACACTCGCTTGGTGGCAAACTCGATCGCCTCTGCAGCAGGCAAATACGGGAAGTCCGCCATCAAGCGCAAGTGCCTGCAAAAAGGAATTACCAGCGATTTGTTCGAGCAAGTCTGGGAAGAAGAAATTGCTGAAAATCAGGACTCCGAAGCAGAAAAACTGGCGGAATTAAAAGCCAAAATCATGCGGAAATACAAGATCGATACTTGGGGTAAAGCAGATCCGAAAACCAAGGGCAAAGTCTTGAATTACCTGCAATACAGGGGCTTTAATGCCTTTGAAATTTGGCGGCAGTGGCAGACCGAAGAAGAAGATGAGTAAGTTATAGGACAACCCTCGCTCGATGCGGCCCCCAGAGAGTGAAGCACAACTGCACTGCTGCCTGGGGGCTAAATTGTGAGTACTGAGTTTTTGTAACTGTATGTCAATCCTCAGACTTGACTAAATAAGATTCGTACATCTGCCGGTGCCTGGCTAAAAGCTGGAGATATTTCTCGTTGATTTTGGCCAGCATCCATTTCTCTTGAAAAATGGCGGCGGATTCTGCTTTCACCGGATCTGCTTGTAGCGGCAAAATATCTTTTCGAGCTGCGCTTTGCTCTGCAACAGACTTGAGCTTTTGAGGGTTTTGCTGGTATTTTCGGCCGCTTTTGTGGTTGGCGTAGCGACGCGATCGAGTGTACCCCATCTGCAAGAACTTGCGGGCCATGTCGGCTCCAACAAAATCTTCGCGATCGAGGTACTCTAAAAACAAGGAGTAAATTTTGCTGCTGGACTCCCTGGCAATTTCAGGAGTCTTAAATCTCCAGAAAGGCAGAATTTCTCCTTTGTAGGGTTCCACCAACAGCACTCCCTGTTCTCCTTTCCCTACCCGATAAAGTTCCGGGTGCTGTCGAAAGTCGATGTTCTTAAAATCCAAAGAGTAGTCGAACTGCTTCATTGGGCGTTTTCTGTTCTATCTGGAACTATAGAAGCCCGGGGTTTACCTTCGTCTGGTTGGGTATAAACCCAGGCCCAAGCAATGAAGACAGCTTGAAAAGGCAGCCTCAACCAATACAGTAATTGGTTGTGGGGAATCCCTTCTATCGGAATGTTGTTGACGGCTTGATTGATATTAGCTGGAAACACGGCAATAAACAAGGCAATTAATCCCCACGCCGCCGCCCTGCTGACAGGAGGAACTAACAGCCCAATTCCGCCCAAAATCTCAAAAAAACCGCTGATATAAACCAATGCTTCCGGGTAAGGAAGCTGGGGCGGCACGATTCTGATAAAAGGTGCCGGCACTGTAAAGTGCAGCACGCCTACAATACAGATAGCTACTGCGAGGATAACTCGCCAAATTTCTTTTTGACTTTTCATGGGCAATCGGTAATTAATAATTTGTTAACTTGCGGAGAGAATGATTGCACAAAATCGCTATCTGCGATCGAGATGACAAGAACACTCTCGACACAAAAAGTCCCGGTTTCCGGGTTTGTGTACTCTTGCTGGTGGCTGAAACGATCTTCTTGAGTAGAAAAACCTGGTTTCTGGGTAAGTCCCAGACAATTTTTCGCAGCCCCAAACTTGAGGAAGCGAGAACTCGAATCGGAGGCCTGCGCGTTGACTGCCGAAAACAGATAGGGCGCATTTTGATACCAAGATTTTAATGTCTAGTTCCCTGCAGCTGTCTCTATCTTCCGGTAGTAAAACCTGATTTTTGGTTCGGGCTCGGGTCAACAGCCCGCGCCAGCGGGGGATTTTCTGCCTCGACAAATCCGCCTGGGCTTAACATTAAATCATCAAGAGAATTGATGAGTGCGATTGCTGCTGATTTTGACACCAGTAAAAAAAAAAGAATGGAACTGTAGGCCCGTACTCCAAACCCATACAGAATAAGTCATCCCCAATTCTTCAATTCTTTAATTCTTTCATCTAAAATCCTATGACCGAAAGCATCCAGGATACAAGCCCCCGGATTCATCCGTCCAGAAATAAAAAACCTGTATCCGATGAAACTTGCCCCCCGAATTTATCCGTGGGGTCAAGGCTTCAATTCTTTAATCTAAAATCTCAAATCTCAAATCGATTGACCTTGGCTTGCAGGCGATTCCCTGCGGGATAGCTTCGCTCGCGCGTACCTTAATTTGACGTATTAATGGGAGTATTTTGTCAAGGACTTTTAGAATTATTTAATGTTTCGCTTTAAGAATAATGGGTAGAGGCAATTCGGGAACGCTCTGTAACTTTAATTACCGTCTAAATTTTGTGTTTTGTCAACCTCCCAAAAATGTTACAATGGAGAAAATTATAAAATTTGCTAAAAAGTCGATCGCCATAGCAACTCCCAAACCATCCTGCTTGAATTAAAGATTGTCACCAACGGCAGGAACTTTTTAGCCACCACATTATTCAAAAAGATTGAGCCTCCCAGCGCTGTGTCATTTTTATCTACACGCAGGCAATCACCGACGACCATGAACACCTCAACCAACAACTCTAAATTTCGCCTAAACCGGATGCTGCGACAATCGCTGTTTGCAGGCATCATTTCCGCAGCAGCTTTGGCCTTCGGAGGGGCGCCCGGTTTGTACGGACAATCCCCAAGCCTCGTTTTCGGAGCCTCCGCCCAAGCTCAAGAGATTAGCAACGAGGAAATTACTAGCTACGCTCGCTCCGTCTTAGCAATAGAACCCAAACGGCTGGGAGCCTCTCAAGAAATTAAAGGAATAGCAGGAGGCTCGGTTCCCAGAGTAGTGTGCAACGAAACTCAGGAAATCAACAGGCTGTCTGGAAATGTTCGCGGTATTGTAGTAAATTACTGCCAACAAGCTAAAAAAATTATCGAAACTAATGGCTTGACAGTTAATCGCTTCAACCAGCTCACTTTGCTCCAGCAAGCGAATCCGGCAGTCAAACAGCGAATTCAAGCCGAACTGCTGCGGCTGCAACAAGCGGGCAATCAATAAGCTTGAGGGTTTGAGTCTTTCTGCCTCTCCCGTTCTATTGTTCGAGTTACTAGACGGTATGCAAAATTTTTTGAAAAAAGGGCGTCGTCTTTAAAAAAGTGCTTGACAAATTGACCATAATTTGGTAAGCAGACAAGAACGGGAGCGGTTTAGAGAGATGACTATTTTCCGACTAGGTGTGACACTAGATAAGATAATCCCTGGATTTTACCGTACATTAGCGGATCTCAACCCAAAAAAGTTTTAGGCCCAAACAAAATATGAGGGTTGTTGAAAGACATTACACAGACAGACAGCATCAGCTTTTTGAAAGGTTCGATCGCTTATCCTTCCGGTCAAAAAACCTGTAAATTCCCATTAGAGATCGAAAAGATATTCCTCAAAAACTAGATGTGAAGTGAATTCGTCAGAGGAATAGAATATAAAAATGCTAACTTTCACAAAACATTTGCGGCCCAATCCCGATGCTATTGTCAGCTTTACTTTACCGATGACAGCCGACGATCGCACTCGCAGCCGCCACCGAGTCGAGACAGAAACGGGGGAAAAGCTGCACCTGAGTTTGCCAAGAGGTACGGTACTGCGCGATCGGGATTTATTGCAGTCGGAAGACGGTAGCTGTTTGGTACTGGTAAGTGCAAAACCCGAATCGGTGCTGACAGCGCGGGCCTCAACTGCGCTGCTACTGATGAGGGCGGCTTATCATTTAGGAAACCGTCACGTAGCTTTAGAAGTTGCCGATAATTATTTAAGGCTTTCTCCCGACTCTGTGTTGCAGGGAATGCTGGAAAAAATGGGTTTGGAAGTAACAGAGGAAATTGTGCCGTTTCAGCCAGAAATGGGCGCTTACGGGCACAGCCATTAGATTTGAGATTTTAGATTTACGGACACCGATGAATCCGAGGGCTTATGACCAAATTGGTTTCAGTCATTCAACAAAGAAGAAGTCATATTAAATCCGGTAGCATCGTCGGGCGTAAAATGCACTCAACTCTCAACAGTCAACAATCACGGAGGGTGCAACCGGACTCGATCTAATTCATCTGCGTTAATCTGTGTTTATCTGCCCTCATCTGCGGTTCAAAAAAGAGAATTTATTAACCGCAGATGACAATGGATAGACGCTGATTCACGCAGATTAAGAGAATAGATATATGAATAATTTCGATGGTAACAGATTTGATATCAACAGTGAACAATCAACTTTTATGTTTGTTGCAGTTAGCTTTTGCACCTGTGGGAGCTTATAGTTATTCTGAGGGAATCGAAAGTCTGGTAGAAACTGGTGCGATCGACAGCGAGATTACTTTAAGGAATTGGTTAGAAAATTCGCTGGAATTCGGGGCTGTTCGAGTAGAAGCCGCTGTGGTGGTACGGGCTTTGAGGGCGGCAAGGAGGGGGGATTTGACCGCTTTGAGTTACTGGAATGCTTGGGCGACTGCTGCTAAGGAAACAGAAGAGTTGCGCTTGCAAAGTTGGCAAATGGGGCGGACTTTGGTCAGGTTGCTGCTGGATTTGCGTGAAGCGAAGCTATCCCGCAGGGAATCGCCCGTTTCTTCTGTGTTAACAACAATAGTAAAAGAGTTGGTGGAATGTGGCGGCAATCCGTGCAATTTTGCGATCGGCTTTGGCATTGCCGCCGCAAGCTGGCAGATTGAAGAAGAAGCGGCCGTGTTAGGATATTTGTACAGTTGGGCTGCAAATTTGGCGAGTGCGGGCGTTAAACTGATTCCCCTCGGTCAAACAGCCGGTCAGCAGTTGCTGTTAGATTTGCGATCGCCAATTAGCTGCACGGCGCGAGAAGTTTTACAATTAGAAGATGATGACCTTGGTAGTTGCAGTTGGGGATTAGGACTGGCTAGCATGGCGCACGAAACTCAGTACACTCGGTTATTTCGGAGTTAAAAATTCAAGGGGGAAATCCGGCAACGGAAGGTGCGCCACAAGCACCCTAAAGTCGAGTAAAGTGCTTATGGCGCACCTACTAAAATCTAAAAAAATCTAAAATCCAAAAAAATCTAAAAAAATCTAAAATCTAAAATCTAAAATCTAAAATCGCTATGAGTGCTTTTCGTGTAGGAATTGCGGGCCCGGTTGGTTCTGGAAAAACTGCTTTACTTGATGCTTTGTGCAAGTCGCTGCGACAGCAGTACCAGATTGCTGTGGTTACTAATGATATCTATACTCAGGAAGATGCACAGTTTTTGGTTCGGAGCCAAGCTTTGGAGAGCGATCGAATTTTGGGCGTAGAAACGGGAGGCTGTCCCCACACAGCCATCCGCGAAGATGCTTCGATCAACTTAGTAGCTATAGAAGAGCTAGAGCACAAATTCACTGATTTAGATTTAGTCTTTGTAGAAAGCGGCGGCGACAATTTGGCTGCAACTTTTAGCCCCGAGTTAGTAGATTTAACAATTTACGTAATCGATGTCGCTGCGGGCGATAAAATTCCGCGCAAAGGCGGGCCTGGAATTACTAAATCAGATTTGTTAGTGATTAATAAAATAGACCTCGCCTCTTTCGTGGGAGCAGATTTAGGCGTGATGGAACGGGACGCTAAAAAAATGCGAGGGGAGAAACCTTTTGTTTTTACTAACTTGAAGACAAAAGAAGGATTAGAATCAGTAGTTAATTTTGTTAAATTGAATATGGCATAGATTGAGAAAATATAGTATAATATAAATAAAGTCCCACGGCTCGCAATTCCCCGTGAAAACGTCTCCAGACAAATATAGTCTGCTTGAGTCGCGGGAATGTCAAAAAAATCTCGTTCTAGTTTAGCCCTTTAATGACTACCAAGTAAGTTATGCTGAGTTGTTATGATGCAGCCAAATACTTTTTGGCTCAGGCAAGTGAAGATGATGGCGATCTGATATCTAATCTCAAGCTTCAGAAATTGGTTTACTATGCTCAAGGCTTTCATTTAGCTTTGTACGATGAACCGCTATTTCCTGAAGCGATAGAAGCATGGACTCACGGGCCCGTTGTTCCTGATTTGTACCATTACTATAAAAAGTATGGTGCTGGTGCAATTCCATGTCCTGAAGATATAGACTTTTCGATTTACGACGAAGAAACTAAGAGCCTCCTTGATGAAGTTTACTCTGTGTTTGGGCAGTTTGCTGCATGGAAGTTAGGCAACATGACACACGAAGAAGCTCCCTGGAAACTGGCTGCTCCAAATAGCGGTAAAATCACTCATCAATCCCTGAAGGAATACTTCAAGACTCAACTCAATGGTGAAGAAGCATCTTAAGGCCAATCAACCCCAAGAAAAAGGGAAAAGGATTTCACCTACAGAAACTGTTGATTTACCGCCACAGCAGCAGTCACCTCTATTTTCTTTGCGGTACATGAATAAAGGTTACTCTCTTTCTCAATGCACAAAAGATGAAAAGGCTGCTTTTGCAGATACGCTCTACAAATTAAATCAGCTTACCTGGAGTGAGATTAATGCTTGTCCCCGTCACGGATTGGGCTACGAGAAGATAGCCCGAAGTTCCATTAAAGCACCTATTCCCAGCCATCTTAAGGATGATGTAAATTTTATTGCTTTTCGGTTTTGCGGGAAGGCTCCGATGGTTGGTTATCGGGATGGGGCTGTGTTTTATGTTATTTGGTTGGACAGGGATTTTACGCTTTACCCTCATTAAAAAGAACTCGTTAAATTAGTGGCGGTGTCCAATTTTCGCTACCGCACCAGCAATTCCCTGACCAAATTTGCCAAACGTTCTGTACTGTCTCTCACGGCTAATTCAGAAGCAGCTTGAGACATTTTTGCCAAATATTCGGAATCTCTTAACAAATACAACACTTTGCTTTGCAACACCTCTGCTGTTAGTTCGCTTTGAGGGAATACCACGCCGGCGCCAGATGCGGCAAATACTTCCGCATTAAATCTTTGGTGGTCGTCAGCGGCATGAGGAAAAGGAATTAAAATAGAAGGTACTCCCGTCACTGCTAATTCTGTCAGTGCACTGGCGCCCGATCGACTAATTGCTAAATTTGCTCGCTGCAACAAACTCGCCACATTGTCATAAAATGGCATAGACAAATATTGCTCGTGTTTCAAACTTTCAGCATCCGGGTCATGATTTCCGGTGAGGTGAACTACCCAAGCACCAGCATCAAACCAAGCCGGAGCGCACTGTCGCACTAACTGATTGACCGAGACAGCACCTTGAGAGCCGCCCATGACTAAAATTACAGGTACGCTGTCAGGAATTGGCAAATTTAGAGGTTGGCGACTCAGGAATTGCGATCGCACCGGCGTACCAGCAACCACAGTTTTCGCGCGGGGTAAATGCTGGGCTGCTGCTTCAAATCCGATCGCCACAGCAGTGCACAAAGGACTAAACCAGCGCGTCACCTTCCCGGGAATTGCATTAGATTCGTGGAGAATCACCGGCAAACCCAAAGAGCGGGCCGCCAGAATTGCCGGTGCTGCGATGTAACCGCCGGTAGTAAACACTCCCTGAAAATTTCCCGCTTTGAGCAACTTCCGCACCTGAAGGATCGAGCCGGCGAGTCCGCCCAAAATTCGCAGTGTACCGAGTCCAAATCGCTGCTGAAAGCCTTCGACGGCGATCGTGTGGAGGGGGTAAAGGGCTGGAACTAATTGCGTTTCCATGCGGTCTGGGACTCCTAGCCATTCGATCTGACAGTCGTTCAACTGGCTAGCGGTGGCGATCGCAGGAAATAAATGTCCACCAGTGCCGCTAGCTGCAACCAACAACCGGAGAGGGGCTTTTGTCAAGGTATTTGTTTCTTTTACAAGTACAAGTTCCACAGGTCGATCAATTTTATATTTGAGGTTTTAGATTATTATGCTTATTGTTCCGACAGTTTCAGCCAATTTTCAATCAGCCATCTAAAATTAGATTGTGCCGTGTCCCTCCTTCCGCTGTCAGTTTTCGTTGCAGGCAAACCGTTGCCCGCGCCACGACTCCTGACAAATAACCAAATTATCATCTAATGCGTAATTTTTTGAATTTAATGCCAAGTGCATCTCAGTATTTTTCCAGCCGTCGGGACGAAAAAGCCGATCGGGCGATCGTTTTTGGCTTTAACTGCGGGCAGTCGATCGCTCAAATGTTGTTGTGTTTAACAGTGATAAGTGCTGGCGTGCTGCATCCGAGTGCGGTAAGAGCTCACGGTGCGATCGCGGCGACTCCCCAAACGATCGCCCAAACAGGAGCAAATGCCCCGGCCCCACTCACAAAACTGCTAACAGAAATTGACGCAGCAGCCAACCGGCGCGATGTCAAAGCAGTCATGGCATTTTACGGCCAGAATTTCACTCATTCTGACGGCTTAAACAGCCAAAGCATGGAAAAAGCCCTCACCCAACTCTGGGATCGATATCCGAGTTTGAATTACCGCACCGAGATCAAATCTTGGACAACAGAAGGTAGCGCGATTGTCGCAGAAACCGTAACTACAATTGCCGGCACTCAAAAAAAGGATGGCAGAGAATCATCTCTCAAAGCTACCATCCGTTCTCAGCAGCACTTTGAAGGTGAAAAAATAGTTAAGCAAGAGATTTTAGCCGAACAAACTCAGCTTAGTTCTGGCGAAAATCCTCCCACAGTTCAAGTGAATTTGCCGGAGCAAGTTAAGGTGGGCGAAGAGTACCATTTTGATGCCATTGTGCGAGAGCCGATCGGCGATGATATTTTAATAGGGACTGTTTTGGAGGAACCCATTACCGAAAAAACATTTTTTAATCCGTCACAAGTCGAGCTGGAGTTGCTAAATTCCGGGGGAATTTTTAAAGTAGGTAAAGCTCCGGCTACGCCTGAAAATCGGTGGGTTTCAGCAGTTTTGATGCGACAAGGCGGAATTGCACTGGTTAGTGTGCGATTGCGGGTTGTCAAGTAATAAAATAGGTGTTATGGGTTATTTGAGTAATTTCTGTAGTGGCGGGTTAAGTAAAATCTCTAATACAAATGAGAGAACCCGATAAACCTGCCCCTACAAGAATTATGGTTAATTGACCCGACTTGATTTTAGAGCAACTAAAAACTCAGTTTTTCCCTCTTCCTTCCTCTCTCTGCGCTCTCTGCGCCCTCTGCGGTTAATAAATCTTCCTTATTATTAAAAATGATTTCTATCCACAATCAAATTGTTTTCATTACAGGTGCCAGTAGCGGTATCGGATCGGCCTGTGCCAAGATATTCGCCAAAGGTGGAGCCAAACTAATTTTAGCAGCCCGCCGCCTTGAAAAACTCGATCGACTCGCAAACGAACTTGTAGAAACAAAATCGATCGCCTCGGCGAACGAGATTTACTTGCTAGAATTGGACGTGCGCGATCGCCCGCAAGTCGAATCGGCGATAACTGCGCTTCCCGATGCCTGGAAAAGCATCGATATTCTGATAAACAATGCGGGATTGAGTCGCGGTTTAGACAAACTGCACGAAGGCAACTTTCAAGATTGGGAAGAAATGATTGATACCAATGTTAAAGGCTTGCTTTACATGACTCGCTCAATCGTGCCGGGAATGGTAAGCCGAGGCGGAGGCCACGTAGTGAATATCGGCTCAATAGCAGGCCGCCAAACTTATCCGAAAGGTAATGTTTATTGCGCTTCCAAAGCAGCAGTGAGAGCTATTTCCGAAGGATTGAAACAAGACCTTTTGGGAACACCAGTGCGGGTGACGGAAATAGAGCCTGGTTTGGTGGAAACAGAATTTAGCAATGTCCGGTTTCACGGCGATGCAGAAAAAGCAAAAAATGTCTATCAAGGATTGACACCGCTGACTGCGGACGATGTAGCCGATGTCGTGTATTTTTGCGCGACGCGATCGCCCCACGTCAATATTAGCGAAGTCTTGCTAGTTCCGACAGATCAAGCTAGTGCAACTCTGGTTCACCGAAAAGAGTTTTGAGCCGTGAGTAGTGATACTAACTCCGGCTTAAATAACCCCTGTATTTCTTAGTCCCTATATGCTTAGACTTCCTTTGTGTAGGAAAGGTTCCCACTGCCGAGTGTTATCAGGGATTTTAACCAGGATTCGGTATGAATTGTGCATCTAATAGTTCTGGATAGTTAAATAGTTGGCGGTTGCCTAACTATTTTTGAATTTATAAAAAATCAAACAAATAATTTGCCTTTTTTGATGACTAATTTCACATACAACAATTCCGGACATCAGGATTGTAGCTAGTAAATCTTACAAGAGAGATAAAGCTCTCGATAGATATTCCCCCCTTGGAGGTGACAGGCTATGTCCCAAGTAACAAATCCCACTCAACCCCTAAGCGTTGAACAGAACGCTGTTGGCGGTCTAATTATCCAAGGATCGCCGGATTTACCAAACAGAATTAACGGCGGCATCGCTTCGGATGAAATCATTCTAGGGTCGGGCAATGACGAAGTTGCCGGTTTAGGCGGCGATGACGTCATATTAGGTCTAGACGGCGATGACGTTTTGAGAGGCGGCGACGGCAATGATATTGTCTACGCCGGTAAAGATAACGATTTAGTCGATGGCGGCAATGGCAACGATCTTTTGTTAGGCAACCAAGGAGAAGATACCATCGGCAGCGGAGAAGGCCCCGATACTGTGTTTGCAGGTAAAGAGGACGATTTAGTTGACGGCGGTGCGGGCAATGACTTCCTGTTTGGCGATCGCGGCAACGACATTGTCAACGGCGGCCTTGGTAACGACAACCTTTTCGGCGGTGAGGGCAATGATGCTGTGTTCGGCGGAGAAGCCAAGGATACTGTGTTTGGAGGTAAAGGTGATGATTTAGTTGACGGCGGTGCGGGCGATGACTTCCTGTTTGGCGATCGCGGCAACGATACTGTCAACGGCGGCCTTGGCAACGACAACCTTTTCGGCGGTGAGGGCAATGATTTTGTCTTGGGCGGCGAAGGAAATGATAATATCGACGGCGGTAAAGGCGATGATGTGGTTGAGGGTGGTGCCGGCGATGATATCGTAAACGGCAACTTAGGGAATGACACCGTAAGAGGTGGCAAAGGAAACGATATTTTGTACGGCGGTAAAGGCAATGACATCGTTATGGGTGATGCGGGCAACGATATTATTTCTGGCAACACAGGAAATGACACCCTCGTAGGTGGTGCTGGGGCGGATACATTCCGCTTCGAGTTCCTCGGCATAGATAATATGGATACGCTTACGGACTTTAATCCTACAGAAGATATTGTTCAGCTTGACAACGCTGTGTTTAATGCTTTGATACCGGGCAATCTAACTGGCAACCAATTTATTACCGACCCCAATTTCAATCCCAACGTTCCTGGGACTGCGGGCGCGGCTAATCTCATCTACAACCCGGTTGACGGTTCGCTGTACTACCGCAATCAAAACGGTCAAATATCGATCGTCGCTCAAGTAGGTAATAATCTAAATCTCGGGTCGAATAATTTTGAAATTATCTAAAGTTTCTCCCGATTTTGGGTGGATCTATCATTAATATAATTTAAACATTATCGGCTGGCTCAAACCTCACAAAGAGATCGGGCTTCACAAGTCAGAAAACTTGTTAATTACTTAAGTGCCTGATGTCAGCTATGGCTAGTGGGGGCTGCAATTTACCTTTTAAAATTAGTAATTTAACTATGCTCAGCACCCAAGAGACGGAACAAAATTCCAATTTAGTAGAAGCTTTTGCCAAAATGGGTTTGCTGTGCGATCGCGCGGGAAAAATAGAAGATGCTGCTTTTCACTACCAGCAGGCACTGGCTCTCGGGAAAAACAGCCCCGAATTGCAGCACAATTTGGGTAGAGTTCTGCAACAGCAGGGGGATTTTACAGGGGCGATTGCCAGCTATCGGGAGGCACTGGCTGTCAACCCAGATGACGTTAAAGCTCACTACAATATCGGCGTTGTCTTTCAACAGCAACTCAAAATAGAAGCAGCGATTTACAGTTACCAGCAAGCGATATCTTGCTGGAAAAAAAGCTCTAAACAAGCTTTTTTATCCTACGCGGTAAATGCCTACAGCAATTGGGGCTGCATTCTGGTGCAAGAGGGCAAAGTTGACGAAGCAATTGTGGTTTTTCAAGCAGGAATAGCTGTGGCGCCCGATGATGCGGCTCTGTACAATAATTTAGCTATTTCTCTGTTCCAACTGGGGAAGCCAGAGGAAGCGATCGCCCTTTGCCGCCGCGCGAGCGAGTTGCAGCCAGAATTAGTCATGGCCCGTTACAATTTGGGGAAAGCATTCCAAAGATTGGGACTGCATACTTTTGCAGGAGAATGTTTTGAGCTGGTAATTAGCAAACAGCCGCATCATGTTTCAGCATACAGCGATCGGGCAGTTTCCCTGATGGCACAAGGCAAATTAGCTGAGGCAATGCTATGTTTGCAAAATGCTATTGGTCTGCAAAGCCAGTTTGTTGATGGTTTTTGCCACCAAGTAGAGATGCGGTTGACTTCCGTACAAGAACTAAACGAACTCGATCGATCTCAAATAGCCTGTGTCCGATTTCTGAAGCAACTTCAAGGAAAGGACGGCTGTGGTTGCCCCATTTCTAGTCTGGCTAAAAATCCGCTTCACCCTTCATCATTGCTGCTCGACTTAGCAGAGACTTACTTCCATTTGGGAAACGCTTTATTCGAGTACGGCGGGTACGAACAAGCGGAAAGTTATTACCAAAAAGCTTTACAAATTCAACCTAAGAATGGCGATATTTACTTACGGCTGGCTCATTGCTTGAGTCAGCAGAAACGATTTTCGGCAGCGCTTGTAATTTACCACATGGTGCTGGCAATTGCGGGCGATCGCTCGGATGTTTCTGAGCAGTTGCAGGCTGTCTTGAAAAAACAGCAGGAGTTGCAGCAAGAAGGCAGGGAAGATGTTCAAACTTCCCAATGTGAATCTCACTTACCTCCCCCTGTTAAGGAGGGGCTGATTCATTCTCCCTCAGCCCGCCAGGGGTTTCAAGCCCTGGCGGACTCTCACTTTGAGAGCATGAAACACCCCTCCCTTGTTAACGGGAATGAACAGCAAAAATCGGAATGTCAGGGCTTAGATTGTCAGCGGTGTCTCAAGCGGATTTTCAGACAGTTTGAGCCTGTGCATTTAGGTAATGGCGTATATTCTTGTGCTCAGCAGGGAGAGACTGCTGTTGAGTCGCCGGAAACGTTTGTGACTTCGCTCCCAAACGGGCGGGCTTGGATTGTACCGCAGAAAAATTCTTGGATGATTTGCAATGCTATTGCTATTATCGATCGAGACGATCGGCTTTTACCCGAACTTTCCCGCGAATATCCGGGCGAGTTGCCGGGATGCGAAAATCAACATTCTACTCAGCACAGGTTTCTGAATTTAAAACCGGAAGAATTGCCACCTTTAGAAAAGATAGACGGTACGGTGGCGGTATTGGCTGGACTTTCGGGAAATGTCTATTTTCACTGGATGGTGGATATTTTGCCCCGGATTGAAGTTCTGCAGCGTTGGGGGATAAATCTGGAAGAGATAGATTGGTTTTTGGTTAATAGCTGCCAGCAGCCTTTTCAGCGAGAAACCCTGAAAGCATTAGGAATTCCTGAATATAAAATTATAGAGAGCGATCGCCATCCTTACATTCAAGCCCAACAATTAATTGTTCCCTCTTTTCCTGGATATTTGGGCTGGCTGTCGCCGCGGGGGCTTGAGTTTTTGAGGCGTTTTTTTTTAAAGAGAAATTTTCAGAAACTCTGTAGTGCGAACATTTTTCTCCCTAAAGGTACACAGGTAAACGAGCAAGACGATCGCAAATTTCTTTATCCAGAACGGATCTATATCAGCCGCAGTCAATGCAGCTACCGACGAGTCATCAATGAAGAAAAGGTAATCGAATTTTTAAGCCGATTTGGCTTTGTTTCAGTGCTACTAGAATCTATGCCTTTTGAGGAGCAAATAGCCTTATTTTCTCGCGCGAAAGCTATTGTAGCGCCGCACGGCAGCGGTCTGACAAATATAATCTTTTGTGGTCCGGGAACAAAAGTAATTGAGCTAGTATCTCCAAATTATATCAGGCACTACTATTGGGCGAGCGCTCAGCAGCTAAATCTCGAACATTATTATGTAATAGGAGAGAGCTTTAACTGTTACCCAATTCGACAGTTAATGTATCAGAATCCATTGACTGAAGATATTTTAGTCAATTTGAATTCTCTCCAAAAAATGCTGGAAGAGAGTAATCTATTTGTTTTAAAAAATATTCCAAATTTAAGATATCTTGAAAACCCTAAAAATGCTACTGCAATCATGAACCAAGAATCAGCAGATTTTTTCCAGAAACGGGCAGAATTTTATTTAGAACAAGGCAAGTTAAGCGATGCTGTAGCTGCTTGTGAGCAAGCCCTGAAGCAGAAACCCGATTTTGCACCAGCTTACAAAACGTTGGGTAATATCAGTCAAGTACAAGGTAATTTAGCCAAGGCAAAGCATTGGTACGTAAAAGCTCTAGAAATTCAGCCGGATTGGGCAGAAATTTATACTAATCTTGCTACTCTGTACGCCAAAGAAAAGAAATGGGAGCAAGCTTTAATCTGTTACCAAAAAGCAAATTTTGCTGCTGTAAAATCTCCAACAACTAATAGCAGTCAACCTGTTTTAGCATTCAATCCTGACGATATTGAAGTCTACATTCAAGGTGCAGAAGCGTTTTATGCTCAAAGGAAATTCGAGCAGGCGGCGGCGGCTTGCCAGCGAGTTATCCAAGTTAAACCAGATGCGAGGGCTTATAAAATTTGGGGTAATGCTAGGCAAGCTCAAGGCAAGGTAGAGGAGGCGAAAAATTGCTACGCTAAGGCTATTGAACTCGATCCAGATTTTGCTGAAGCTTATACTAATTTGGGGACGCTTTACGCTCAGGAACAGCAGTGGCAATCTGCGATCGCATTTTACCAAAAAGCGATCGCCCTTCAGCCGGATTTAGCATCAACTTACCGAAATTTAGCTCGGGTGTGGACGCAAATGGGGCAGCTATCGGAGGCTGACGAGTGCTGGTTTAAAGCGTATTCTCTGGAACCTGCTAAGGCAACTCCTGAAGAACACATTCATCTGGGCGATAATTTTTTGAGGCAGAATCAGGTAACTCAGGCTATACGCTGCTACTGCCATGCTATCGAGTTAAACCCCAATTCAAACGAAGCTTACCAACAGTTAGGAAATGCTCTCAAAGCTCAAAAAAAGGTGCAGGAAGAAGTTGCCAATTATCGAAAAATAATTGAACGTCCTGCTAACATTTTTGGGGATTTGTTCAAAACAGTAGTTCTGAATTTGAACGCGAAAGTTGAGTTGCCTCAGAATCCCCAAACATCTACTTTGCGGGCAAATGTTGCAGCTAATTCCTTGCAACTCGATTCCATAATCTCCGCTGAAAAACCTCGCATACAGTTGCAGCAGCCGACAACAATTCCTGCTGTACCCCAACAGTTAAATACGAGCGCCCATCCGGCAGATTCTGCACCTGCCGCTCAAAACTCGGCTGAGTCTTTGTCGTCGGTGACAGTTGTTAATAGCGGTTTGGCGGCAGATTTTCGGCAAGAAGAAACGGCGGATGACTGCATTCAACGGGCGGTATCCTATGGCGATAAAAAACAGTTTGCTCGGGCTATTGCTGAGTGCAAGCGAGCTATTGAAATTAAACCAGATGCGGTGGCTGCTTACAAACTGTGGGGCAAGATTTTGCAAGTGCAAGGCAATACAGAAGAGGCGATCGAGTGCTATAAAAAAGCCGTCCAAATTAATTCTAACGAGGCAGATATTTACGTAAATCTTGGGACTTTGTATGCTATGGCTAAACAGCTATCGCCGGCAATTGCTTGCTACCAAAGAGCGATTGCTATCCAACCGAATTTAGCACCAGCTTACCGGAATTTGGCTAGGGTGTGGACGCAGCAGGGCAAACTGGAAGAGGCGAACGAGTGCTGGTACGAAGCTTATTCTTTGGAACCAGAAAAGGTATCGCCAGATCAGCATTTTAAATTGGGCAACCTTTTGTTTAAGCAAGGTCAAATTACTTATGCGATCGCGTGTTACCGCCGCGCGATCGAGTTAAATCCGAATTTAACTGTGGCTTACCAAAATCTGGCGAAAGCGTTGACCAAACAAGGCAAGTTGGATGAAGCTGCTGTTTGTTTGCAGAAAGTGGCGGTACTTAACGGCAACAGTTCGGTATCTGGCAGTAAAGCAGCAGATACTTTTGCCCCCGCGACGCAGGTAAATGGCGATCGCAACAGTCACAAACCTGCTGCCGCTGTGGAAGTTGGGGATACGATCGCTTCTTCGGCACCAGCAAACAATCTGAACAACGGTCATTCAAAATCTGCCGAAACTCTAACATTATCCGCACTTGATAGCGGTAATATTAACAGCGGCAAACCTGTGGCGAGCGTCAATTCGGTCAGTGCAGAAACATACATCAAACAGGCAGAATCTTATTACGCCCAGGGGAAATTTGAAGAGGCGATCGCGGAGTGCAAGCGAGTTATTGAAATTAAACCGGATGTGGCGGTTGCCTACAAGATTGCGGGGAATGCTACCCAAGCTATGGGCAAAGCAGAGGCGGCGAGGGATTGGTACGCTCGAGCCCTGGAAATCGAGCCGGATTTTGCTGAAGTTCGCGCCAATTTAGGCAGCCTTTACGCTCAGCAGAAACAGTGGGAAAAGTCAATTGCTTGTTACCAACAAGCAATTAAAATTAAACCGAATTTAGCATCGGCTTACCGGAATTTAGCGAGGGTATTTTTGCAGTCCGGTCAGCCGCAAGCAGGGGCAGAATGCTGGTATGAAGCTCTCACTCTGGATATCAATTGGGCAAAGCCTGATGAACACTTTACTCTGGGCAATACTTTGTTAGAACTGGGTCAGTTGGATCGGGCTATTTCGTGTTATCGGCGGGCGATTGAGTTGCAGCCGAGTTATGCGGAGGCTTATCACAATTTAGGGGAGGTTTTGAGCGTTATGGGACAGTGGGAAGAGGCGATCGCGGCTTACCGACAAGCGATCGATCTGAACCCAAATTTCGATGCACCTCATTACGGTTTGGGGAAAGCTTTGGCAAGTCTCGATCGGCGGGAAGAAGCGATCGCCTGTTATCGGAGAGCGATCGAGTTAAATCCCAATTTGGCTCAAGCTTATCAAAGTTTGGGGGATGTTTTGGACAGTTGGGGTCAGTTGGATGAGGCGATCGGATGTTATGAAAAAACCATTGAATTGAAACCGGATATCTGGGAGGTTCACCAAAACTTAGGGGATGCTTTACAAGAAAAAGGCGAGATTGATAAGGCGATCGAGGCTTACAACCGCGCCATTGAACTGAGCAAAGTTTAGAAATTTTCCGGATGCTTAGCCAATAGCCAGAAAAATAAATTAAGCTGATTTACTACTCTCAAATTACAACCGGTACAGGGTATGAGCAACCAATCTAATATCATTGCCTTTCCAGTAAATAATCATTCACATTCCTCCGCATTATCGCAGCAAGCTCCTGAAATCTTACCTCCTCAATTAGTTAGCTTAAAAAAGGTTGACTCGGAATCTGGTGAACAGGAAAGGAAGCGAGACAAGCATTCTTACGGGAGTGTCGGAGCTAATTTCAATGCCGCCAAACCTCACTACAGCTTAGGTAAGGCTTTGGCTAAAAAGGGGGAGTGCGAAAAAGCTATTTATTCCTATCGTAAAGCCTTAGAGCTAGACTCTAGTTCAGCCGAAATTTATCAGAGTTTAGGGGATACTCTGGTTAAAACTGGTGAGTTGGATGAAGCAGTAATAGTTTATCATAAAGCTATCGAACTTCAGCCTAGTTTGTGGGAAGTCCACCACAATTTAGGGGATATTTGGCATGGACAAGAAAGGTTAGATGAGGCGGTTGCTGCATATCGTCTGGCTATTGAGTTGAATCCTGATTTCTCTTGGTCGCACAATAATTTAGGGGATGTGCTGATTAAGCAGGAGAAATGGGAAGAGGCGGCGGTGGCTTATGGACGTGCGATCGAGCTAAATCCTGACTTCCATTGGTCTCACTATAATTTGGGCGAAGCTTTAGTGGAGTTGGAGAGGTGGGAGGAGGCCGTTGTTGCTTATCGGCTTGCAATTGAGTTAAAGTCTGATCTGCGATTCGTGTATGAAAAGTTGGGGGATGCGCTGCGACATCACAGCCCATTATCTGCGAAAGAAGCTATTAGTTATTACAATCAAGCTATTCAAGAAAATCCAGATAATATCAAGCTCTATCACAAGGCTCTGGAGGTTAACCCAAAAGATCCGAAACTCTATTTGGGTTTGGGTAATGCTTTGATTAAACAAGGACAAAGGGATGGAGCGATCGTATTTTATCAAATGGGGCTGCAACTTAAGCCTGGTGACTTTGAACTTTATTTGCAGCTATGGAAAGCCATTCTCCAGATTAATGATGGCTTTGAAGATGTCGCTGTACAGTCGCAAGCGGATTTGATTGATTTTTGTGGAGAACAGAAGGTTGATAATAAATCTTCACAAATTCCCTTGTCATTTAAATTCTCGCCAGTCTCAAAATCTACAGTCGATCTAGTTGATATTGTTCTCTGCGTTCACAATGCTTTCGAGGATGTAAAAGAGTGTCTGACTTCCATTAGACGACACACAAAGGTTGACTATCGCTTGCTGATTGTAGATGACGGTTCTCAACCAGAAACTAGAGACTTTCTTAAGTCGTGGGTTCAAGAGGATTCTGTAGCCACTTTGTTTAGAAATGAGACGGCTCGCGGTTATACCAAAGCAGCTAATATTGGTCTGCGCGCCAGCAAGGGTGACTACATTATTTTATTAAACAGTGACACAATTGTTACTCCTGGGTGGCTTGAAAAATTAATTGAATGTGCTAATTCTCAAAAAATTATTGGCATAGTTGGACCTCTGTCAAATTGTGCATCTTGGCAATCTATTCCGGAAATATTTGACAAAAACGGTGGCTGGATGATTAACAATATTCCTGAAGGATACTCCCTGGAAACTCTGAGTGATATAGTGGCTAATGTTTCCGACAAAGCATTTCCTTGTGTGAATTTTGTTAATGGCTTTTGCTACATGATTAAGAGAGCAGTAATAGATGCCATAGGTTGGCTGGATGAAGAAAGCTTTCCCTACGGTTATGGAGAAGAGAATGATTTCTCAATTCGAGCTCGCAAAGCTGGGTTCAAACTCGCAATTGCCGATCATGCCTACGTCTATCACTCTAAATCTAAAAGTTTCGGACACGAACGCCGTCAAGAGCTTTCTAAACAAGGTTCGGCAGCCTTCAAATCCAAGCATCCTGATATTAATGTCAAAGCTTTGACTGAGGAAATTAAAAATAATCAAGCTCTCGAACGTTTGCGTCTTAAACTGCGCGAACATATCGTGCCCCTGGGACTCAATACTAATAATTGGCGCTAAAAATAAGATCGAATAGAGGTTTGTATATGTCAATAAAAACTAACCAAGAAACGGCTGAAACAAATTTCCAAACAGGCAAACAGTTGGCAGGGGAAGGTAAACTAGACGAGGCGATCGCTATCTACCGTCAAGCTATTGAACTCAACCCCAATAACTCTGAGTTTCACCGCAGTTTGGGGGAGGTTTTGCAACGAGTGGGGCAACACGAAGAAGCGATCGCCTGTTATCGTCAAACAATAGAGTTGCAACCGAATTTTTCTAAGGCTTACCATAACCTAGGAAATGCCCTGGGCCAACTCAAACAATGGCCCGAAGCGATCGCCTCTTATCGTCAGGCGCTCGAACTTAATCCTAATTTTCCTACTGCTTGCTATCGTTTAGCCGAAGCTCTAAAACAGTTTGGAGAAACTGAAGAAGCGATCGCCGCCTACCGTCAAGCTATTGAACTCAACCCAAATAACCCTGACTGTCACCACAGTTTAGGGGAACTTTGCCAACAACAAGGAAAATATGAGGATGCGATCGCATCTTACCGTCAAGCAATTGAGCTGCAACCAAAGCTTTTTAAAGCTCACCATAACTTAGGAAATATCTTCCTACAACTTAAAAAATTGCCTGAAGCGATCGCCTGTTATTGTCGAGCGATCGAACTTAATCCAAATAATCCTGAGTTACACTTCAGCTTAGGAGAGCTGTGGCAACAACAAGAAAAACATGAAGAGGCGATCGCTTGCTATCGTCAAACAATTAAGCTGCAACCCAAGTTTTTTAAAGCTTATCATAACTTAGGAAATTCCCTTGGTCAACTCAAGCAATTTGAGGAAGCGATCGCCTCTTATCGTCAAGCAATTGAGCTGCAACCTAAGTTTTTTAAAGCTCACAATAACTTAGGAAATATCTTGGGCAAACTCAAAAAGTGGCCCGAAGCGATCGCCTCTTATCGTCAGGCGATCGAACTTAACCCCAATTTCCCTACCGCCTATTATCGTTTAGGTGAAGCTCTGGAACAACAAGGACTAATAGAAGAGGCGATTGCAACCTACCGTCAAGCTCTTGAACTTAACCCAAATAACCCTGAGTGTCACCACAGTTTAGGGGAACTTTGGCGGCAACAAGGGAAATATGAGGATGCGATCGCATCTTACCGTCAAGCAATTGAGCTGCAACCGGATTTTTCTAAAGCTCACCATCACTTAGGAAATGCCCTCGGTCAACTCAAGCAATGGAAGGAAGCGAGCGACTCTTACCGTAGGGCGATCGAACTCAACCCCAATTTCCCTACCGCCTACTATCGTTTAGGCGAAGCTCTCCAACAACTGGAACATACAGAAGAGGCGATCGCTGCCTACCGTCAAGCTATTGAAATCCAACCCGATTTTTCTGCCAAAGTTTACCACAATTTAGGAGAACTTCTCAGCAAAAAAGACCAGTGGGAAGAGGCAATTAGCTGTTATCGTCAAGCGTTTGAGCTTGACCCCAACTTTTCTCCAGCTTATTACAAATTAAAGGAAGCCTTAGCCCAGAATGGTCAGCTAGATAGAGATAAATCTCTTCCCTATTATCAGCCTACTGTCAAGTTAAATGTCAATGATGAATTCCCAAAAGTTTTATTTATTCTCCCCGTCAAAGGCGGTGGAGGTGGCGCTCATTCAGTCGTGCAAGAATCCTTAGCACTTTATCGCTGCGGTATCCCTGCCAAAATAGCTGTCAATCAATCTAACTTTACTGACTTTTTAAAGAGTTACACAACCGAAATTCCCGAGATCGGTCAAATTGCTATCTCTTATCAAACTTTAACAGACCTAAAAAACTTAGCTAAAAATTTCTCTGTTGTCTGTGCAACGACTTATAGCTCAGTAAAAATGCTGGAAATGCTAGTCAGAGACAATCACCAAATTTTGCCGGCTTACTATATACAAGATTACGAACCCTTATTTTCTTGTATAGATACCCCTGAGTGGGAAGAAGCACGAGAATCGTATACACTGATTCCCCATGCTGTCCGGTTTGCCAAAACCAACTGGTTGTGTCATATTGTCGATCGCAATCATGCCGTTAATGTTCACAAAGTCCAAGCCAGCATCGATCATCAAGTTTACTACCCTCATTTGAAGAGTGAAAACTCTCGTATAGAGATTTCTATGATGGTAAGATTCACCACGGCCAGACGCGCTCCCCGTCGCACATTAGCTGTCGCTAAAATTTTATCAGAATTGTTTCCAAATCAAGTGCATTTTACCATCTTTGGCTCTGACCGGAGTCTGATTGAATCTGCTGGGATACCGATTCCAGAAAATACTACTATCTTTCCTCATCTGAGTCGCTCCGAAGTAGCGGCCCTGTTGCGGAACTCAGATATATTTCTAGATCTTTCTGATTTCCAGGCTTTTGGGCGTACAGCTATAGAAGCAATGGCTTCTGGCTGCATTCCAGTTGTCCCCAATAAAGGAGGAACAGATGAATTTGCTATCCCGGATTTTAACTCTGTAGTCGTTGACACAACGTCAATTGAGGATTGCATCAAGGGTATTGGCAAACTGATCCAAGCTGACAGCAAAGTGTTATTGCAACTCAAGTTAAATGCTATTGAAACAGCAGCAAGATATTCACCAAAACGTGCTGCTTTGAGCATTTACAATCTTTTCTACAATCAGCTACTTCAACTTGCGTCATAGCAAATAATATGAAATATGCCGGAACCTGACTCGGTTCAAGAGTATAGACAGCAAAGAGAGGGATTGCTAGCTCATGCTTTCACATAATTAGATGATAATTTAGGAGTTAAAAACCTTGCACACGTTACACACCAAGCAAATATCAAAAGATTTAATATCCGAAAAAACTCACGATCCTAAGCAGATTCGAGTTTTAATTATAGACGGTGGCAGACATCGAATTTATTCTGGATATGGTCATGTAGCCCAGAGTTTTGCTATAGCGCTTGCGCGCAACCCACGATTGCAAGTTCAGATTCTTGACAACAATAAACAATGGGAGTATGAAGGTATTTATCAAGAAGAACTAAAATCGATAGATTGTGCTACAAATTTAGATAATTGCGATTTAATTTTACAAATAGGACCTCCTCAAAGCTTCAAAAAATACCAAAAACCATGTATGTTTTTTACTCTTTGCGATCAGTCCGACTTGGACGAGCAAGACATCAAAGCAATGAAAGAAGTTGATGCTATTATTACTGCCTCTAGTAGTGGATCATCTGTCTTCAAGAAATATTTTTCTCAAGTTTACGTCACCCCTCTACCAGTCGATTCTCAAATATTTAAACCAGTACCAAGATGGCGCTCAGAAGGGTCAGAGTGTTTTAGTTTTATATTTGTAGGAAGCTTCAGTTTTAGAAAGGGAGTTGATTTACTTGTTGAGGCATTTTTTAAAGAGTTTTCCTGGGAAGAAGTAAACTTACATCTCCACTGTCCGGGGGATAAAGCTGATGAAATCGGTAACTTCTTAATTAAGAAAAGCCAAGAACACAAGAAGCCTCCTATGTGTTCATTTAGTACCAAATCTCTTCATCCAGCATGGGTGAATCGATTTTATAATAGAGCGGATGCCTTTGTTTCTTTCACCCGAGGAGAAGGTTGGGGTTTACCTATAGCAGAAGCAATGCTGTGCGGCTTGCCAGTCATTGCTCCCTTATCCACGTCAATGCTGGATTACTTAACAAGTGATGTGGCATTTTGCCTGCCAACACAAGAAAAATTAGTTTCCGAGATTTCCGCTCCTTTTGGTCAGAACTTTAAAGCTTCCCATAGTGGAAGTTACTACGAAATTGATTTGCAGGAAGCTAAAAAATGTTTGAGATATGTCTGGTCAAACAAGGATCGGGCAACCGAGATTGGAAAGAAAGGTCGCGAGCACATGAACGAAAATTTTTCATTTGAGCGATTTTCTAATTGTTTGAATGAAGCAATTGTAGATTTTACGAATAGTATTGCCACTTACGTCTAGTAAGGTGCGCATTGCACACCTACCGATAGAGTCGGGAGGATAAGTCCTAATTTTTTCCAGTTTAGTTGAGAAACTGATAACCGTAGCTATAAAATTTTGAGGTGTCACCGTGAATGCACAAGATAATTCGTTAATTTTCCAGCTAGCCGACGATAAAAGCCCCAAAAAACTTGAAATTGGTGCTGGTTCTAAGCCGCGACCAGGCTACATCCATCACGATATTCGCCCTCTAGATGATATCGAAATAGTCTGCGATGCCAAAAACTTTCCCGAAGAAATTTACGAGCAATTTGATGAAGTTTTTGCTTCCCATATTCTGGAACATTTCAACCGATTTGAAGTAAAAAATGTACTGAAAGAATGGAGTAAATTAGTGCGTGTAGGAGGCATTATTGATATTGTTGTTCCTGATGTTCGGGAGATGTGTCAGCAACTTGTTGAAGGTCATATTGATTTAGAGTTTTTCAACTATCTAATGTTTGGAGGTAATGATTATGAGTATAATGTTCACAAATATGGCTTTGATGCAGCCCTTCTTGGAGATATGCTCGAGCAACTAGGATTTGAAATCATTAGCTCGAAGAGCGGCCCTAAGTGGGAAGAAAGAAAACGGGATAGATACTGCCCTATGGTCCGATTGGTCGCCAAAAAGGTACGTCGCTAATCCTGCAATAACAGACGTAAAATAGCAGATTTCAGATCCAAAACTAGCTATACACTTGGAAACAACGAGGATAATCCCATGAATATTGATAGCAAAAGCATAGTTGATTCATCTGTAGATATGGAATACTTTAATTTTGCAGGTCATACTCTCAAATACTTTTACCACAGAGGAAATTGTGGCTTTCCTCCAGAACCCAGAACAGAGCGGACTGTAGAGTTATCCATTGTAGATCTATGGCTTTCTTTGGCAGGTAAAAATGTTTGGGAAATAGGAGCTGTTTCTTGTAATTATTGGAGACCTATTCGAGTAGAAAAAATTATTGACCCTTACGACAAACATCCCAGCGTAACTGATAAACTGTCAATCATGAATGTGGATTTGAAGGGTAGAAAAGTTTTGTCTGTTTCCACAATTGAACATATTGGTAAATTTCCTCAACCCGGAAATGAAGAAACACCTGAGACTGTTCTTAAAGCTTTGGATAAACTTTTCGATGAATCTGCTTGCTTTTTGATAACTTATCCCCCAATGTATAACTTTATTCTTGATAATCGAGTGTTTAATGGCAGTTTACCAGGAGATGTCAAAATCCGATTTATAGTTCGCCAACCCGATCAAACTTGGCAAGAAGTATTCAATCAAGAAGAAGCAAAACGGCCCTATGGAAAGACTCGCCGATCTGATGGAAGCAGTGCGGGATCTGATGCTATTGTTATCTTAGAAAGGGGGAATTTATTGTAATTCAAAACGGCTCAAAAACCATTCCAATAAAATTTACTAATCGTTCACAAGGAGTACAACATGGGCCTGCGACGTCAAAAACCATTATCCCCCTCTCAAAAACCCATAGTGTCATCCCCAAAACCTTTAGGGTTATCCGATCCATATCAGTTCAAAGGTTTGGGAGCCACTCCTTTTACTAAAAGAGATATTAAGTGGACGCCATTAACAGCAATACTTGCTGCTATTTTTGTAGGCTGCCCTTATGTTGTGGCAATTGTGTGGACAGTTTCCTCTGGTTTAAATTTCTTGGCAGGTATACTGGTAGTAGCTGTTATAGTGATTGCAATAGTATTTTTTTTGATGTTGTATTTAACGAGATTATGACTGGAATTAATGCTAAATCTCGTGAAAATATTGACTCGATGAAACGCAGATGAATCAGATTGCTATCTGCGTTCACCTGCGTTCATCTGCGGTTGCTAAAAATCTTACTTCTAATTGCTTGAAACAGCGACTTAGCCGTCGATTTCAGAAAATTAGCCGCATCCGCCAAAGTCGGCGCGAAGGGCTGCTGCGCGTGCATGAAAACCCGAGCCGTATTCCGTCCGGGCATCCCCGAAATCGATCCGCCCGGATGCGTTCGAGCCCCTGTGAGAAACAAATCGTCGATCGGCGTTTTGTAATTAGCCAAGTCCGGCAAAGGGCGGAAAAATATCATCTGATCCAGCGTCATGTCAACGTGGTAATAATTTCCCTTTAAAGCACCCAAACGCTATCCCAATTCTGCCGGACTTTCCACCCCGCGCCCAATAAAGGATTACAGAATATTTTCTGCTGGAAGCGATCGCCCTGTTGAAAAATTCGATCCGACTGTCCGGATGGCGCTGGAATTCTCAGGAAGCTTAATTGGTAGATGCACCCTGATTAATTAACTCCCGACCAATTTTGGCCGGGTTTTTTTTTGCGGTATCGAGGCTGATGCTGAAAAAGTTTGAGGTTGTCCGGATGGCGCTGGAATTCTCAGGAAGCTTAATGAGTAGATGCACCCTGATTAATTAACTCCCGACCAATTTTGGCCGGGTTTTTTTTTGTCGATCGCACGCCCTAGCCACAAATTCTGCCAAATTCGGCCATTGTGTCCTGAAAGAGGTGCTCTGGGGCGGGAGATTAAATTAGTAGATGCACCCTGATTAATTAACTCCCGACCAATTTTGGCCGGGTTTTTTTTTTCGGTATCGAGGCTGATGCTGAAAAAGTTTGAGGTTGTCCGGATGGCGCTGGAATTCTCAGAAAGCTTAATGAGTAGATGCACCCTGATTAATTAACTCCCGACCAATTTTGGCCGGGTTTTTTTTTGTCGATCGCCCGCCGTCGCCACAAATTCTGCCAAATTCGGCCATTGTGTCCTGAAAGAGGTGCTGTGAGGCGGGAGATTAAATTAGTAGATGCACCCTGATTAATTAACTCCCGACCAATTTTGGCCGGGTTTTTTTTTTTCGATCGCCCGCCGTCGCCACAAATTCTGCCAAATTCTGCCCAAGTGTCCTGAAAGAGGTGCTGTGAGGCGGGAGATTAGATTAGTAGATGCACCCTGATTAATTAACTCCCCACCAATTTTGGTTTGGGGTTTTTTTTTGTCGATCGCACGCCGTCGTCACAAATTCTGCCAAATTCTGCCAAATTGTCCTGAAAGAGGTGCTCTGGGGCGGGAGATTAGATTAGTAGATGCACCCTGATTAATTAACTCCCCACCAATTTTGGTTTGGGGTTTTTTTTTTTCGATCGCACGCCGTCGCCACAAATTCTGCCAAATTCTGCCCAAGTGTCCTGAAAGAGGTGCTGTGAGGCGGGAGATGAAATTAGTAGATGCACCCTGATGAATAAACCCCAGCCAATTTTGGCCGGGGTTTTTTTTGCTCGAAAGCTGGATTAGTCGATCGACCTACAACTCCTCAAAAGACTGCACCTCAAGAACGTCGCCGATCATAGCAAAAGTCATCACATCCTTGCGGACTTCACCTTTAACACTGACTTTCAAACCCGCTTTTTTCAACTCAGAAGGAGCATCCTTAAGTTCGTAAGTTTCCCCATCTTCGCCAACCAAAGCCCAAGTGCCCGGGCCTAATCCTTTACGTTCAATTTCGCCTTTGACAGTAATACTCATGCTGACTGCACCTCTGTTTTAATCGCCAAACGCGCCAATCCGAAACACAGCAAAGCATTGACAATCAAGAATGTTTGTGCTACCAAACCACTTCCCAATCCCCAAACTGCGGGAGACACAAAAGCATTCACCGCTAAACTGCTGGCAAAACCGATCGAAATTGCGATCGCGATCCACTTCCACTGTTTATGTCCCAATAGCAAAGCAATCAAAATCCCAGGAATCAAAACGCTAGCAAAAAAGGGATTCAGGATACTGCTGCCATTAATTGCACCGCCGAGTTCGGGAATAGAACTGCCCATCACCCGCAGCGGCCACTGCGGCAAGTCAAATACAAACAAGTTGCGCAGGAAAAAGAACCCAGAACTGCCAGCAATCAAACCGCCGGAAAAGCCCCAAGTCCAGGCGAAGGGGAAATAATTCCGCATAAAGAAAGCCAGCAGGTAAGAACCGAGCACCATTGCAACTTTAGGCAACAGGGCGACTGCACCGCCGTCAATCCAAAAGCGGGGGCTGAGATAGCCGTTGTCGCGCAGCCAGCGGAAGAAATCGCGGAAGTTGATTTGTCCGCGCTGGGCTAGCTGAACTGCTGCGGCTGCGTCTAGGTGTCCTGAACCAAAATGGTTTAACGGATCTTCAGTGACAGTTCGCGAGGACTGCAAAAGTATGCTGCGAATCGCGTCTGGTTCTGTGATGCCCGAGGCCTTGACAAGGGCTGCAACGGCTGCAACGTGGGGAGAAGCCATGCTAGTGCCTTGGTAGCCTTCAAAGACTTCGGCGCCGGTTTCCGGGTCGATCGTACTTTGCAGGATCTTGCCCATTTCAGAACCGCCCGGGGCTGCAATGTCAACCCCGGCGCCGAAATTCGAGTAAGAGGCTTTTTCGTCGTCGGGGCCGAGGGCGGAAACGCCGATGACGTGGGGATAGCGGGCGGGATAGGAAGCGGAACTCTCGCCGGAGTTGCCTGCTGCTGCGATGATGACGGCGCCTTTAGAGTGGGCGTAGTCAATCGCCTCGGACATTAACTGACTTTCGCCGCTGCCGCCGAGACTCATGTTAATCACGTCGGCGCCGTTGTCAGCAGCAAATTTGATCGCTTCGGCGATGTCGGAAACCGTGCCGCCACCGCTGGCGCTTAACACTTTTAGCGGCATTAAAGCTGCTTCGTAGGCGATGCCCGCAACGCCATAATTGTTGTTAGTTGATTGGGCGACTGTACCGGCGACGTGAGTGCCGTGGCCGTGGTCGTCGTAGGCTTCGGCGCGATCGTTTACAAAGTCGTAGCCGGGTACAAATTTGGTTTCTTTTAAGTCAGCGACTGGAGTAATGCCCGAGTCAATTATCGCTACTGTTGTGCCGCTGCCTTTGGTTTCGTTCCAGGCCGATTCTACGTTGATGCTGCGGAGATTCCACTGCTTGGTATACATGGGGTCATTGGGAATCCCGAAAGCGCTGTAGACGTAGTTGGGTTCAATGTATTCGGTATCTTTAGCCAAATTTGATTTTTTCAGGGCGTTTAGCAAAGTGCGATCGCCCTTAACTACATATACATTGTCGCCCGCTGAGAATTCGCTGTTGAGTTGCGGTGCGACTTGGTACTGTTGGGCGATCGCATTTACTTCTTTCGCAATCTCAGCAGCACCCAAATCTTCGCGAAAATCCAGCACAATCGAGTCGTAAGTGCCTTGAGTAGCAAGTCCTGGGAAATTAGAAATCGCCCAGCCGAGCCCGATTAAAAATAAGCACAGAAGGAAAAACTTTTTCATGGCCGATCGTCCGTTTAGGGAAGGCTTGTTCACCACAATAACCCAATTTTCACCGCCAGCGCCAGTTTTCCTTGCTGCAGCTTGTGGATCTCTCCCAAGCCGACTTTTGGTAGTTTTCGGCGGTGGCTCTTGCTCGATCAAAAATTGCTCTAATTTCTAGTTAGAATTGCATAGCAAGTTTTAGGAGTTCAATCAATTGTATCATTAGAGAAAATGACAAACAGAACCTGGACTATTTTCAACAAGGGTATTGCATGGAAAGAGGTTTAATGTGGCTGCCGCTGCTGGCAATTTTTATCGGGCTGGCTTGGGCTGGATGGAACGAGTATCAAAAGCTGGAAGCGTATCGCGTCTGGGCCGAACAATTTGCTAAAGCCAAGTACGATATTTATGCTGTACTCGGTCAGCAAGAAGACAGTTTAACTTGGGGAAAACCTACTCGCCGCGGGCCGGTGAATTTGCAAACTTTTTCTTTAAAAGACGTGCAGTCGCTACGGTTGTTAGTCAACTCTCAGGCAGTTGATTTGGAGTCGCCGCCGAATTCTGGAAGTCGAATCGCCCTGGAATTTTTGTTGAAAGATGCTGCTGCGGTGCAGGTTCCTTTTACAGAAATTCCTCTAGCAACTAAATGGGGAAAGCACTTGCAGCAAGAATTGCAGCGCTTTAGGTAAAAGCAGTCTCCGGCGGGGCAGCGTATCAGATACGAACTCTGCTACTCTAAGTGACAAAAGTCTGTAAAGTTGGTAGTGGAAATAGAACTTAGGCAACAAATCCTTTGAACGGCCATCTATAGGGGTAAAGTGCGCACGCATCACCTGGAGGACTTGAGTTGTTGCAGTAAGTAGTAGGGGTAGTGTCCCTGTGCCTAGCCCGATAGCGATCCGTGCGCACCTTAGAGTTAAAGTTCTTGCCCAGCGCGTCCTAAAACACCTAAATTGCTAGCCCCCAAACCTGCGGAATGCAAACACAAGAATTTTTACAGCGCTATCAACAGGGAGAGCGCAACTTTAGTCACATTGACCTCAGCGGCGCTAGTTTAAGCGGTATCAACCTGCGAGAAATAGACCTCACTGGTGCTAACTTGACCGGTGCTAATTTGAGCTGGTCTTTTTTGAGCAATGCCAAGTTAATTGGGGCTTGTTTGCGGCGCGCGGATCTCCGCAGTGCGGGGATGGCTGGGGCGAATCTAAGCGTGGCAAATTTGAGCGGGGCAAATCTTGCTAAAGCGGATTTGCGCCTTGCTTGTTTGGAAGCAGCAGAGCTCAATTGGGCCGCATTGCCTGAAGCGGATTTGGGCGGTGCTAATCTTCAAGGAGTTAAATCTGACAAAATTAATTTGGCTGGGGCTAAACTCGACGGCGCGAAGTTGATGGCGGCGGAATTGATGGAGGCGAATCTCAATGGCGCCAGTCTTGTTGGTGCTAATTTAACGGGTGCTAATTTGCGGGAAGCGCATTTGGTGGAAGCGAATTTGCGATCGGCAATTTTAATCGGTGTAAATTTGATTGAAGCTGACCTCAACGGCGCTCAAATGCGATGGGCAAATCTGACGGGCGCTGAGTTGCACCGAGCTGTGCTGGCGGGGGCGGATTTGACTGAGGCGGTGCTGGATCACGCTGATTTGAGTCGAGCTAATCTGGCGGGTTCTTATTTATTGAAAGCGAGTTTTAAGAAGGCGCTTTTGCTGCGAGCTAACCTGGAAGGAGTGTATTTGCTGCGGGGGGATTTGAGCGAAGCTAATTTGCGCAGTGCTGATTTGCGGAAAGCTGATTTGAGCGGCGCTTATTTGATGGATGCGATTTTGGGTGAGGCGGATTTAAGAGAAGCTTGTTTGATTGAGTGCCGTTTGATTCGGACGAATTTGGAGGGGGCGCAGCTTACGGGTTGCTGCATTCAAAATTGGCAAGTTCAAGATGTGGATCTGTCGAGAGTTGACTGCCGCTATGTTTTTACTGAGTTTGATTATACTGCGAAGGTTGCGGCAAATCGCTTTCCGGTCGATCGCGATTTTGAGCCGGGGGAATTGGGGGGGCAGCATCAAGAGGACACTTCTATTGTGAATGTGTGTTTTGCTGAATCTCCTAATTGGGAGGCTTTGGTTTTTACGGTGCGTCGGGTGGAGTTGGAAAGCTACGCACTTAAGTTGAACGTTCAATTTTTTGAATCGGCGGAAAAACAAAATTTACTGAGGCTGAGCGCGAACCGTTTGGTGAACGGCAAGATTTTGGGCGATCGCATTTTGGAGCTTTATCCAGATATGTTGGAAAAGGTTTTAGCCAAGGATGCTGAAATTTTGAGTTTGCTCGACTTGGCTGTTGCTAGTAACAGTCTTCCGCCGAGTCACAATGAAGTGTTGCTCAGAAGACAGGAAATCTACCAGCGGATGGTGCGCCTCATTTGGTTGATTTTGATGGCTCAAACGCCGGAGAAACTCTCCGAAAGCGTGCAGCGGCTGTTGGATTATTTGAAGCAGCAAGGTATCGCGACTGAGCAGATTCAAAAGAAAGTCATCAGTCAGTCGATCGTGCAGCAGGCGAAGCAAGACCCGGTGTTTCGCGAACAGTTGCTCGCGTGGGAGAAAACGGCGTCGGATCGCGTTCGCTGTTCGATGATCGGGGAAGCGGTGCGGTTTTCGATCGCCCTTTTGATCGATTATTAACAGTTAATCGTTAACACTTGAAGTCGGCGACCCGCTAAAGCCCGCACTTGCTCTTGTGCGTCGGAAACGGAAAGCGATCGTGCATTACTGCCAAGCAATACCAGGCTTTTCGGGAACAGTTGCTCGCGTGGGATAAAACAGGTTCCGATCGCGATCGTTGTTCGATGATGGGGGAAGCGGTGCGGTTTGCGATCGGTCTTTGGTGGGAATGAATAGATATCAAAATCCACTCCAGCAAACTTACTACTGGGCGACATTGGCAGCTTTTTGACGATGGCGACGAGCCGCAATCCGTTTAGCTAAAGCCAAAGCAGCTTCATTTGCAACATAAGCGTCACTCTTAAGGGCATGGGCAAGTTTCTGAACTTCACTACCTGAGACTGGTTTGGAAACTGTATGCAGTGGGTACTTCATGTAGAAGGTAAACATCAGTGTCACACTTTAAAGTTAACTGACGAAATTGCTTTAAATACTGGGGAAAATGAGTTATTAGTAGGGATAGAAATTTTAGATGCTACACAGGTTTTAGGTACTGGAAGTATGCCTAATGTAGTTCTCGAAAATCTATATTTTACCGTAGTTTAAATAGGAAAGCGAGCGCTCTAATTTTAGCAGTCAAGAGTGGGAGTTCGCGCTCGATTTAAGGGATAGATAAGACGCTCGCAGATATTGAAACGGTTTCCTTAAGTAGCAATGCTCGGTTTTTGGAGACCATCGCTCCCTCTAGACAACAGCAAAAAGCAGGTGGCGAAGCTATAAAATTTAAAATTTTCAGTTAAAAACGCCAAATATCAACTTTTACCTCTCCACTGTGATATGCTCTGTGACACTCTGGGCAAAGTGTCATCATGTTGATTAAATCTGCCGGCCCGTCATCTTTATAAGGGATCAGATGATGTCCGTGCGCTTTCTCAGTAACACGACCACATATCTCACATTCATAACCATCCCTTTGCTTGACCTCTTTCTGTACTTTGATATGCTCTCTTGGTCTTTTTTGACCTGCCATTTTACTTACCCTTTATTTGCTTTTGATTTTTTCCTTCAAACGTTTCCGGGTCAGACCCTAAAATAGAAACTTTGCAGTCGGGCGCGGCGGCTTTAACTGCTTTTACCACTTCGTTAGCAACATGGATGTAGTTTTCATCAGACAGATCGTCAACTTTGATTTTGAGCGACTTTTTTCTCACGCTTTACCTCATTAAGCTGTTAAAGAAAAAACTTGCTTAGCATTCTCATCAGTTGCCCATGCTTCAACTACCCCATCACCATTTGTAATTGTAACTTCCGGTGCTGTAGAAAGTCTGGGTTGCCCATCTTCATCCGGGGCAATGCAGTGAACAAAGACTTCTTCGTTTGGTTTCCGAACAACTACATAAATCTCGCCGTTACTATGCCAAACATTGAGAACTCGATCGCCTTCTTTCAAAATTTTTATGATTAGCCTGTCCTTCATGCTTTCAACTCCTTAAAAAAAATGTGTACCTCTTTCTGACACACTCAATCTACACACATACCGTAACATTAAACTTACGGCTGGTAAACAGGTTCCACCCAAATTGTGGAGAATCCCGACGTAGATGCACGCCCGGCAACTTCTAGAGTCACTTCCAAACAACGTAAAATAGATTGTTTCTGCTTACCATTCTTCGCTTGTGAGCCGGCGGCCCGCTAAGGCCCGGATTTGCTCGTCGGTGTCGGAAACGGAAAGCGATCGCAACAACGGCACAACTCCCGGATTTTCGGGATAATGTTCGATAATCGCTTCGAGGGCTGTAAATCGGGGATTGTAAGCAAAAGAACAGTTTTGATTGTCAACATCGCTCAAAGCTCGATCGCGCAAAAACTCAAACATTCCCAGTTCGTCTTTCCATCCCCGGATTAACTCTACCAGAGCCATCGCCCGCACCTGCGAATCTCGATCCTTTTGAGCTCTAATTTTCAGCCACTCGAAAGTTTGAGACTGATTTGTCCAGCCCCGGGCTAACTTTTGCAAAGCCATTTGCCTGACGCCCGGACTCGGATCGCCCTCTGCTTTAGCCGTAAGCAGCATCGAAGTTTCAGCACCCAAAGGCCAGTTGTGAGCGAGTTCCTGCACCGCAGCTTGCCGCACCAGCGCTTCTGCAGAATCAAGCTGAATTTTCAGCCAAGGCAAGGTTTCCGGGTCGTCGGGCCACCCCCGCACGATCGCCCGCACCAGCACGCTCAGCAGGTGAGAATCTTGCTCCGACTCGACCAGGCTTTTGAGGAAAGGCAGGGTCTCGGCCCGCACTGACCAGCGTCTTGCTATCTCTTCCACCGCAGTTTCTCGGACGTTCAGGTGTCTGTCTGACTCGGCGAGTTTTTGCAACCAAGCAAAGACTTCGAGACTCGGTGACGGCAGTGCGGCGACTGCTTTCACTACTACTTGCCGCACAGTCCAGTAATCCTCGGAATCAGCTATTTTTTGCAGCAGGGGCAGGGTTTCTGGGTGGTCGGGCCAACCTGCAGCGATCTCGTGCAGGGCGATTTCGCGCAGTTCGGCGTCGCGATCGCCCACTGCTATATTTGTCAAAAAAGTCAGAGTTTCCGGGTTCAAGGGCCAGGCAGAGGCAATTGCTTGCACTGCTGCCCGCCGGACGCTCGAACTCGCGTCGGACTCGGCTTTAGTTTTCACCAGCGGGTAAATGTCTGGTTCGCGGTGCCAGCGCCTGGCCAATTCTTCTAACGCTGCTGTCCGCACTTCTTTGCTGCTGTCGGATTCGGCTAGGCTTTTCAGCAGCAGGCAAACGTCGGCCGCGGCGGGCCAGCCCGCTGCCAACTCCCGCACCGCTACTGTTCGCAGGGTAGAACTTCCTGTCTGGGCAAGGTTTTTGAGCAGGGACGCCGTGCCTGAAACGCTGTGCCAACGTCTGGCTATTTCTTGCCACGCACAGACTCGCACTCCCAAATTTTCGTCGGATTCGGCGGCGGTTCTCAGCAGCGGCAAGGTATCTGTTCGATCGGGCCAATTAGAGGCTAACTGTTCCAGTGCGCAGGTGCGGACTGCGGGACTTCGATCGGACTTCGCCAGGGCACTCAGCAGCGGCAAGGTATCCTTCGTGTCGGGCCAACCCGAAGCGATTTCTCGGACACAGGTCGATCGCACTGCCCAGCTTCCATCGGATTTGGCGAGTTTTTTGAGCATCAGGTAAATTTCTGGCTCGTCGGGCCAACCGCGGGCTATTGCTTCGACTGCTGTGGCCCGGACTTCGCCAAAGTCGCTGGAGTGAGCGAGTATTTTCAGCCAGGGCAGGGTTTGCGGGTCGTTTTTCCAAGTTTGGGCGATCGCCGCGATCGATTGCTCGCGAATTTGATAAGTTTCCTGCAATTCTTGAGCGCTTTGATAAAGAATCAGGAAACCTGTGCCGTATTGCGATAACTTTTTTAAAGCCTTTAACAGTTTTTTTTCTGTTGTTTTCTTGACACCATTTTTAACTTTTAACACGCATTGCGCTGCTAAAAACAAATTAATAAATTTTTTTTCTTGACCGTTTTGATCGGTCAGATATTCTATAATTTCGCTTGCTGTTGCTTTGTCAAGCTTGGCTGCAATTTCTCTAAGGACTTCGTGCAAAGATTCGTCCCGCCAGTGCTGGCAGAAAACTTGTGTGTTGAGATCCCCCCAAGTCAGTTGACCGATTTGGAGTTTTGCGTGGATTAACTCTGCCACTGTCTGGGGATTATTTTCCGAAACAAGTTTTTTTAACAACATACCGATTTCCTGCCCCCTGGAGTTTGTTTGCATTTAAAATCCTCGCATCAGCTCCGGTATTAGTTTATAGTTTTTTGAGCGAGCCGGGAGTAGGGAGCCGATGGACTCTATTTTAGATCAAAAATATTGACTCTGGAGCACCCCAATGTAAAATCCGCCATCACCCATAGGAATGTGAGGTGGTGGCGGATGGCGATCGAACAATTAAGCCGCTGAATCTAGCTAACAGCTACTTGGACGCGATCGGCAGCAACCCGAACCGTAAAAGTCGGAATTTTTACCGTTTCATCGTCCAAACACTGGCCCGTAGCCAAGCTAAAATTCTGCTTGTAAATCGGAGAAGCAACTTTCAAAGTGCCGCTGCGATCGCCCACAAGTCCCCGCGACAACACAAAAGCCTTGCTAAACGGATCGTAATTGCCGATCGCATACACTTCATCCCCGTTTCCCACTCGGAAAATCGCCACTTGTTCCCCTGCAACTAAAGCGCAAACTCCGGTATTCGGGGCGATCGCATCCAGAGAACACACATCTACCCAAGTAGTCACAGTATCCGAAACTTGTAATGATTGAACCATCTTCTTTTCCTGTTAATTTACTTTAATCTCGTTCCCAGCCGGAGACTGGGAACGTAGGTTTCGAGGCTCTGCCTCGCGGAAGGAGGCTCTGGCTCACGGTTCGAGGAGGCAGAGCCTCCGGGAATTCATTCCCAGGCAGAGCCTGGAAGATTAAATCTTGCTCCCTCCCCTTAACAAGGGGAGGGCTGGGGAGGGGTTATCTTGCTCCCTCCCCTTAGTAAGGGGAGGGCTGGGGAGGGGTTATTCCGAAACTCCAGCCAGAGCCTTTTCATATTCGTAAGCAGGCCGCGTTTGTCCCCGTTCCGCAACACGAACAATACTCGGATCGGGCAAATCGGAATTCACAAAATGCTGGAACCGCTGCACCTTTTGTGGGTCTTCAATGGTCGTTTTCCACTCGCATTGATAAGTATTCACTAAATGTTCCATCTGCGCTTCCAGCTCAGCACAAATGCCCAGAGAATCCTCAATTATCACCTGTTTCAAGTATTCAATCCCGCCCTCAAGCTTGTTAAACCAAGTAGCAGTGCGTTCCAATCTATCCGCCGTGCGGATGTAGAAAATCAAAAAGCGATCGATATACTTAATCAAAGTTTCCTTATCGATATCCGCAGCCAGCAAAACCGCGTGCTGCGGCTTAATTCCCCCGTTGCCGCACACGTACAAATTCCAGCCGTTTTCCGTAGCAATGATCCCAAAATCTTTGCTTTGAGCTTCCGCGCATTCGCGAGTGCAGCCAGAGACAGCAGATTTGAGCTTGTGGGGCGATCGCAAACCGCGATACCGCAATTCAACTTCGATCGCCAAACTCGTAGAATCCTGCACCCCAAACCGGCACCAAGTGCTACCCACACAAGATTTTACAGTACGCAGAGCCTTACCGTAAGCGTGTCCCGACTCAAATCCCGCATCAATCAACCGACGCCAAATATGCGGCAATTGATCCACGCGAGCTCCAAACAAATCAATCCGTTGCCCGCCAGTAATCTTAGTATAAAGCCCAAAATCCCTGGCAACTTCTCCCAAAACAATCAACTTATCCGGCGTAATTTCTCCACCGGGTACTCGCGGCACCACCGAATAAGTACCGTCGCGCTGAATGTTTGCCAAAAAGTAATCGTTCGTATCTTGCAAACCGACGTGAGACTTCTCTAAAATATGGTCATTCCAAGTAGAAGCCAGCATCGAACCAACAGCAGGCTTGCAAATTTCGCAACCCTTACCTTTGCCGTGTCTTTCAATTAACTCATCAAAGCTTTTAATCTCTTGAGAGCGCACTAAATGGTACAATTCTTGACGGGAATATTCAAAATGTTCGCAGAGGTGATTTTTGAGAGCAAACCCGGCTTTCTTCATCTCAGACTTGAAGATATCTGTCACCAAAGGCACGCACCCGCCGCACCCCGTACCAGCTTGAGTGCATTTCTTGACGCTGGCAACATCGGTTAAATTGCGATCGCGAATCGCTTCACAAATCTGCCCTTTACTGACATTATTGCAAGAACAAATTTGAGCCGAATCCGGCAAACTGTCCACACCCAAGCCAGCAGATGCTGCGCCCGATCGCGGTGGCATTAACAAATCTTCAGGATGCGGCGGCAGAGCAATTTCATTTTGCATGAATTGCAGCAAAGTGCCGTAAGCAGAAGCATCTCCAACGAGCATCCCGCCTAAAATCCGGCTGCCATCTTGATTTAAAACTAATTTTTTGTAGATACCTTGGAATGTGTCAGCAACAGCAATTTCTTTAGCATCGGGAGAATTGGCAAAAGCATCACCAAAACTAGCAACATCCACTCCCAAAAGTTTTAGTTTAGTGGACATATCCGCACCTGTAAAAGTGCTAGTGCAGGCATCTTGCCTGTCATCCGCTGCACTGCTCAAAATATCCGCTGCTACGCTTGCCATTGTATACCCAGGCGCAACTAAGCCGTAGATACGACTTTGATAAAGCGCGCATTCTCCGATCGCATAAATGTCAGGATCGGAGGTTTGGCAGCTATCATTAATCACAATGCCGCCGCGTTCTCCTACTTCTATACCGCAACTTCTGGCAATTTCGTCGCGGGGGCGAATGCCAGCAGAAAAGACAATCATATCTGTTGCCAATTCCGAACCGTCAGCAAACAGCATTTTAGTAACTTTGCCATCTTCGCTAACAATTTCTGTTGTAGATTTGCTGGTGTGAACCGAAACCCCCAACTCTTCTATTTTGCTGCGGAGAATTGCACCGCCAATTTCGTCAACTTGCACGGGCATCAGCCGCGAAGCAAACTCAACTACGTGAGTTTTCAAGCCCATATTTTGCAGCGCGTTAGCACATTCTAGACCTAACAAACCGCCGCCAATTACTACGCCAACTCGGCAATTTTTAGCATGATCGGACATCGCCTCCAGGTCGTCAATTGTCCGGTAAACAAAAGTGCCTGTAGCGTCTTTGCCTTTAATTGGTGGCACAAATGGATAGGAACCAGTCGCGAGAACAATTTTGTCGTAGGGAACTTCTAAACCGTTGGCTGAAGAAACTATTTTTTGTTCCCGATTGATGGCGACTGCTTTGTCGCCGATGTGAATCTTTATGTCATTTTCGTGATAAAATCCCGGTGCAACTAAAGATAAGTCTCCCGCTGTTTTGCCAGAGAAAAATCCGCTGAGGTTTACGCGATCGTAAGCAACGCGCGGTTCTTCACAGAAAGTAATTAAATTCCAGTGTTTGGTAGCATCCGAGCTCACCATTAACTCTAGGAACTTGTGACCTACCATGCCATTGCCGATTACAATGAGGTTTTTTTTGGCTGTCATTAGAATCTCTTTCATCCCGTTTATCAGTCGTTGAGTTTATTAATATAAGACTTTATTGTAAAGTTTTGTACTTATATATACAAAAAATCGATTTTTATGCAATTGTCGAATACTTCCGATTGCATTTTTGCATGATGTCTGCGATCGACCGATTTTAGATTTTAGATTTTAGATTTTAGATTTTAGATTTACTCTACAGTTAATTCGGGTGCGTCAGTCGATTTTAGATTTTAGATTTTAAATTTACTCCAGAGTTAATTCGGGTGCGTCAGTCGATTTTAGATTTTAGATTTTAGATTTACTTCACAGTTAAGTAGGGTGCGTCGCGTAAGTCTTTTTGACAAAACGATTAACATTTTACTGTGACGCAGCTTACAGTTTTCTAATTTTTAATTATTATTTAAGCTCCCATACCGGAATACTGCTTCAAACCTTGCCGCCGTCGATTTTAGATTTTAGATTTTAGATTTTAGATTTACTCCACAGTTAAGTAGGGTGCGTCACGTCTTTTTGACAAAACGATTAACATTTTTACTGTGACGCAGCTTACAGTTTTCTAATTTTTAATTATTATTTAAGCTCCCATGCCAGAATACTGCTTCAAACCCTGCCGCCAAAGCCAGCGATTCCACACAAAAAACACCGCACTCCAACCCAACATTACCAACAAACCCCGGCCTACATCTACGGGCAATCCGATCAAGATTGAAGCGGGAAAATGAATCAAATAAGGAAACGGCATCCACAAAACTACTTCGCGCACGGGTGCGGGAAACACTTCTAGCGGCGCGATAAGTCCCGATAAAAATAGATAAATTAAAAACCAGAATTGTTCGATCGCACTTGCCCTTTCCAGCCAAAAAGCAAACAGCGCAAAGGTATACTGGATCGAGAACCGCAAGCAAAAAGCCAAGACGACAACCAACAAAAACAGCAAAAACCTGCCCAAACTCGGCAGCCAAAAAGCCTGCGGGTAAAGTGCAAAAAACAGCAGCACTAATCCGCCTACAAACGGCAGCCTCGCAAACCTTTCGGAAACGTGAGATGCAATGTGATGCCATACGGGATCGAGAGGCTGCAACAATCTATTAGATAGCGTGCCTTGCACTACTTCCTTTTCAAACTCCCAAATCACCCAAACTACATTTGTTTGTTTCACAATGAAAGCCGCTAAAAAATAACGGGCAAAGTCGATCGACTTCAGCGCAAATTCACCAGTTTCGGCCGCCTGCATCCAGACGCCCATCAAGATAAACGGCAAAACTCCCGACAGCGCCCACAAAAACAATTCCGCCCGGTATTCGAGCATATAAGCGTAGTAGGTAACTAGCAAAGTTTTACTAATTCTCAAAAATTTGTTCATATAGCATCTCAATAAATCCTGTAGATTTATAGTTATATCGTGTCCGGTGAATTGCCCGCGATCGAATTCTGTTGCCTGGTGGGGGCGGGTCGATCTAGATTATTAGTCTGCCGGAATAGATAGTTGACTAAACCCGCCCCTACAAGTATTGTGGTTAATTTAACCGCACCAAATTTTCGGCGCAGTCAATTAAATTTTTCCAGTGCGAAAAACTCGCCCAATCACCTCTTCAATGGGCGGATCCGTAACAGTCAAATCTATCACTTCTAACTCCGCCAAAATCTTTGCCACGCTTACCGTCAGCTCCTCCCTTTTGACCAAAAGTCGCACTGAATTTCCCTCAATTGATTCTACCTCTCCGTAAGCAAAAGCGCTATCTTTTGCCAGCGGATGGGCTAATTTTACCTGAACTTCCCGATAAGGTGCAAACCTGTCGAGCAATCCGTCCAAACTGCCATCATAAACTAATTGCCCTTCATGGATCAATAAAACGCGCTTGCACAAAGCAGTAATGTCAGCCATGTAATGGCTCGTCAACAGCACCGTTGCTTGATAGCGCTCGTTATATTCTCGCAGAAATTGCCTGACGCTAAACTGTGCGTTTATATCCAAACCTAAAGTCGGTTCATCTAAAAATAATACCTCCGGCTGGTGCAGCAGCGCTGCCATCAATTCAGCTTTCATGCGTTCGCCCAAAGACAGCTTGCGCACCGCCTGATTTAACTTGCCTTCTAGTGACAGCATTTCTGTCAATTCTCCGACTCGCCGCCGATAATCTGTATCGGGAATGCCGTAGACAGCGGCATTGATTCGCAGAGAGTCAAGCACGGGTAAATCCCAAATTAACTGCTGTTTCTGCCCCATCACTAACGTGATTCTTTGCAGAAAATCTGCTTCGCGACGAAAAGGAGTGCGATCGCACACTCTCACAGTACCAGCAGACGGATAAATCAAACCAGTCAGCATTTTCAGCGTAGTAGTTTTGCCCGCACCGTTAGCGCCGAGAAACCCCACCACTTCCCCAGGTTCAATGCTGAAAGAAACGCCCTCAACTGCTTTGACATTGCGGTACGTGCGCCTGAAAAAGTGTCCCACTGTTCCTTTAAGTCCCGGTTCTTTAATCGCTACTGGATAAACTTTGCTCAAGTCTTCAACTAAGATAATTGGCATCGGCTCAAATTTTAACTTTTATTTTAATCTAGGATACTTCCATCAGGGTTGTGCCAAGATGGAGCGATAGAGCTCTCAAGTAGGGTGCGCCAGCGAGTGCTCGATCGCGTGGAGAAAGTAACTGTGTTCTGGCGCACCCAACTCAGCTTTAGAATATTGCAAAATATTCACGATCGCATACATCGCACAAAGTTTACAACTATGGTACTCACGCCCGATAATTCAGGCATCTCTCGTTTGGTAGGAGACAATTCTCCTGAAAATATTACACTTGCACCAGGACAACTTGCTAGTTTTCCTGGGGGACTTTGGATGCTGGGCGGCAATGATACTGTCAGGGGATCGTCAGATGCAGAACGGATTTTCGGCAACGATGGTAAAGACAGTCTGTTAGGCGGTGCCGGCAGTGATTCTATTTACGGCGGCAAAGATGATGACGATGTTTTGGGAGAAGCTGGTGAGGATACCTTGACAGGAGATAGAAATAGCGATTTCGTTGATGGGGGTGCGGGAAATGATTTGCTGCGCGGTGGACAAGGTAGTGATTTGTTAGTTGGCGGTGACGGTAATGATACTTTAATTGGCGACCGAGATGTGGATATTTACAAAGGTGGTGGGGGGAGGGATGTCTTTGTTTTTAGAGTCGATCAAGCGGGAATCAGAGTAGCTGGAATTGAAGTTCCTGACGCGCTAATTGTGGATTTTGATAAGTCTAACGATTCGATAGGAATTAGTGGGCAATTTACCAGCAGCAATATCTCCTTTGAACAGGTAAGTTATAGCTTAAACGATCCGAGACTGCTGCTGCTCAATCCTGGAACTATAGCGGGGGGAACGAGTTTGTTAGCCAAGGGCGGCATCTCGCAGCAAAGTCTCGATCCCGATGGCAATGGCCGCGTGGAAGCTACTAATATGAGATTCGGTTTTACTAATGCTTTGTTGGGTACTGTGTTGAACGTGACCCCAGCCGATTTAAAGGATCGTTTTATTAGTGCTAATTCTTTGCTTTAATTCGTTGCTTATATATCTCTAGTAGGGTGCGCACTGCGCACTGCGCACCTTACCGATTACGCATTATCTAACTCACCGTCAAAACTGCGCGATAGCGCACTTGATTGTCGCGGACTTTCTGCATGGCTTCATTCGCTTGTGCGATCGCAAAAACTTCGATACTCGGCTCAATCTCAAACTTCTCTGCAATTGCCAGCATTTGATTAATCATAGCGCGACCGCCGATCGGCGAAGCCATAATTCGGCGCCGCTTTGCCAGCAGCGAAAATAACGGAATACTCAAAGGTGCGTCGGGAACTCCCACAAAAGCAAGCGCACCGTCAGAATCGAGAAAATCAATGTACGGAACCCAATCTAAAGCAGCAGGAACAGTGCTCAACAAAATATCTAATTTGCTGCTGGGCGCTTGAGGAGTTTCGCCTTTTCCTACTACAATAGCTTCGTCCGCCCCCATTTTATGTGCAAATTCAGCCTTATCTTGGGAAGTAGTAAAAACTGTAACGCGGTTGCCTAATTTTTTCGCAAATTGCACCGCCATGTGTCCCAAACCGCCGATGCCGAGAATGCCAATTTCTTGCCCGGAACTCATCCCGGCATTCCGCAAACCGGCGTAAACCGTAATTCCGCCGCACAACAGCGGCCCCGCTATTTGGGAATCGATGCCTTTGGGAATAGGAAAAGCAAAGCGGGAATCTACCATCAAATAATCGGCAAAACCGCCGGGGCCTGTAACAATTAATTCCTGCTTTTCATCGCAGAGATTTTCGTTACCGCGCAAGCAGTCGCGGCATTGCAAACAAGACGACCTTTGCCAGCCGACACCAACGCGATCGCCCACTTTTAAATGAGTCACTTGCGGTCCTATTTCTGCCACTTCTCCGATAACTTCGTGGCCCGGAACGAGGGGATATTTTGATTGACCCCAATCGTTGTCAATCATGTGCAAGTCAGAGTGAAAAATGCCGCAAGTTAACACTTTTATCAGACATTCATGTACTTTTGGAGGTGCGACATCGAATTTGTATTCTTCAAGCAATCCCCCGGTTTTTTTAACGGCCAGTGCTTTGATTTGCATGGTGGTATTTCCTGGTTTGCTTGCCATTATAGTGTTCGGGGCGGGTTTAACAGTCTCTTTCTTTAGTTGTATATATTCAAGTGAAGTGGCCCCTAGGACTTAGGCGCGTTACTAATAATTTGTCGGGTGCTTATGGCGCACCTTACCCATTACCCATTACCAATTAGGATGATAACTTGCCCTTTTCCATCGCCCACTGCATCAAACCGGGGAACAACCGATAAGCTTCCGACGCCACAAAAGCAGAGCCGACTGTAACTTCTGCACGCTGATTTTTCACAGCATCCCAGATAGCTTTAGCAATATCTTCCGGCTGATTAGTCCAGTCAGATTTCAGCATTTCGGTCATTTTCTGGCGGCGCAATTCGACTGCGGGCTCGTCTCGCTCGCGAAATTGAGCTCTTTCTAAAAAATCACTGTTAATCATGCCCGGATGCACGGCGCAAACGTGAATGCCTTGAGGCGCTAATTCCAATCGCAAAGTTTCTGTTAAACCGGTTACTGCATATTTGCTGGCGCAATAAGCAGTCATGTGAGGCAAGGGCATTTTGCCACCAATGGAACCAACATTGACTATTGTCCCAGCTTTTCGTTGCAGAAAATGTGGCAAAATTTCTTGAATTGTGTTAACGCATCCCCAAAAATTGGTATTCATTAATTGCTGCCAGTCTTCGGAGGTAGTGTGCTCGATCGCCCCCGCGAGACAAATGCCGGCATTGTTAACCAAAACATCGATGTTGCCGCAGGCATCTAGGGCTTTTTGGACGATCGCGCGCACTTGTTGAATGTCGCCAACATCCCCCGGGATAGCTACAGCCGAAGTGCCTTCTCGCTGCACTTGAGCCGCTGCTGCTGCCAATCTTTCTGGCTGCCGAGCCACCATCACCACATCGTAACCTTTACTTGCAAATAAAAGTGCTGTTGCTTTGCCGCTTCCGCCAGAAGCGCCTGTAATCAAAACTGTAGGAGCCATCGATAGTTATAAATTGTAAGGGGGGAAATCGTTTCCGGGGGTATTGAAACTATAACAGAGGTAATCTAATTTTAGGCGCGCTCTACATTAATATTTCTTGAGTATAGCAATTTTCTGTGATTTGCGGTGAGGCTTTTTTTAAACGAACCGCGAAGGCGCGAAGGACACGAAGGAAGAGAGAAGATGAGAGGAGAAGAAGAGAATAGAAATTATTCATAATTTGTGCGAAAATTGCTTTGTAAATTTTCCCAATGCCCTGTTTGGCCAATGCCCAATGCCTAAAAAATGAATCTTCCGAAACAACCGCCGAATTGGTCGATCGCCCTAGTGTTAATTATTGGCGTTTTAGCCGTCTCAACTTCGTCAATCTTAATCCGGCTGGCTAACTTGGAAGCAGGGGCGGGCGGCTTCGGTTTCAGTCTGGTACTTGCGGCCTCTCGCCTGACTTTATCTGCTTTAATTCTGCTTCCGGCTTGGCCGAAAATTCAGTGGAACGCCCTGCAACCGGGAGCTCGGCGCTATGCTGCTGCTGCGGGTTTGTGTCTCGCCCTGCACTTTGCCCTCTGGATTACCTCACTTTCTTATACTTCGATCGCCGCCTCGACTGCCCTCGTTACCACTAATCCTGTCTGGGTAGCGCTGTTGTCGCGCTTCTGGTTTGGAGAAAAACTCAGCAAAATGTCGATCGTTGGTATTACTATAGCCCTTGCTGGGGGAATGGCGATCGCCCGAGGTAGCGCGGGCGCAGCTAATGCCGGCAGCAGCCAACTGCTGGGCGATTTCCTCGCTCTGGCTGGTTCCTGGGCCGTCAGCTTGTATTTGCTGCTGGGCCGGGAAGCTCAGCGGCGGGGACTGGGAATTGGTGGCTATATCGCGATCGCCTATACTGTTGCTGCGATCGTCCTGCTGCCTCTCCCCTTCCTCTTCGGCACCAGTTATACCGATTATCCGCACATTGTATATCTTTATATTTTGTTAACGGCCGCTTTGCCTCAATTAGTCGGCCACACCATTTTGAACTGGGCTGTAGTGCAGATTTCCCCAACACTGGTAACTCTTGCCATCTTGTTTGAACCGGTGGCGGCGAGTTTTTTGGGTTATTTGCTGTTTGGGGAAGTGCCGGCGCAGGCGGTACTCGCAGGTGCTGCGGTGCTGCTGTTGGGGGTAGCAACCGCTACCGTCGGAGCCAAAAAAATCACAGTCAACAGTTAACAGTTAACATATTTCAACATTGCCACGAAAGTTGCCGTGAGTCAGAATAAAACAGATGAGGGTTTAAAAACAAAAATAACTCGTCAGTTAAATATCCGTTCCAAACTATCAAATGTCTGGCTAATGACTAATGACTAATGACTAATGACTAATGACTAATGACTAATGACTAATGACTAATGATACTCGGGTGCCTTTCGGAGAATAAAATTATGCTGCCAGAACAACTACAGCGCATCATCGGGTACTTTCTCGAAGAAGCCGCAGACCACCTCCAAATCATCGAACAAGGCTTGCACGGCCTGCAAAACACCGTGCCAGCTCCCCAAAGCATACACCACCTGATCCGAGCCTCGCACTCGATTAAAGGGGGAGCCGCTATGCTCGGATTTAGCAGCATTCAGCGAATTGCCCATCGCTTCGAGCATTATTTAAAACTGCTCCGAGAATGTCCGATCGCCGTTGATAGCAGGCTGCAATCGCTGTTAATCGAAGTTTTTGATATTTTAGCAGCCCTCGTATACAAGGTTTCTAAGGATTTTGGGCTCAACCACGAAGAGGCAAACCAACTCCTCTCCCTCGCGGAAGCGGTTTTTGACGAACTCGACGCTTACCTGAGAGTGCTGATTCCCACTCGCCTGACTGTCAGAGCTACTACGGACGAACATATTCACGTTTTCTCCGGTTACTGCACTTCACTGGGCGAATTTTCCTCGGCTATTGTCTCGCGCGTCGGTTTGCTGGGAGGCACTATTACCCGCCACGAGCACGAAGGCTTGGGCATACGCCTTTGTATTGACATTTACCTGCCGCCTTACACCAGGATCGAAAACATCCGCCAAGCTGTCGAACTCTCAGGCGCTATTATCGGGACTGTTCAGACGCAGCGCGACTTTTCGCTGCTGGCGACAGGAGATTATCCGGTTTACCAAAGTGCGATCGAACGTCCCGAAATTTGCACCGGATGCCGCTACTATTACGGCAGAAGGGACGGCGGCTACCTGCTCAACTGCACGATCCATCCCCGCGGCCCGGAAACAGAAGATTGTCGCGATCGCGAACCGGAATAAGCATTAGAAAATCTGGACTATGAACCCAGATTTGGAACCAGGGAAAACTTTCTTGTCAAACGAATATTCTCCCTGATATCTTTCACATTGCCCCCGGCTAAATTCTTTTTTAGTTGCTAGATAACTAAATCCTTCTCTCCAAGATAACTAAATCCTTCTTCCTTCTGAAAGCTCCCCTAACAACTGATACCGCAACTCGAATTAATTGCATCATGCTTGCAGGATGAGCGATCGCCCAGACATTAATTGTCAGACAAGTGATTGCCATAACTAGCAAGATGTATGTCGGAGGCATTACTACCCCGATCGCGAACCAGGTAAAAACGTGAAATATCATTGCTGTCGCCCAAAGGCTGGCCACAACCACAGACGCCCAAACTTGTATTCGAGGTCGGTTTAGTCCTGTCAAAATCGCTGTCTGCAAAGTAGTCAGCAAGTTTGCCGGAACTAAAAAGGCACAGATAGCTATGCAGTAGGTATGAGAAAACTCAGTAACTGTATTGAAGTCGAGCATTAGTCTAATTGTCGGGCCTATTGGATATACTGAAAGAGCTTAACGTGACTTGACTTTCAGAGCTTGTCACCCTTACTTTAACTTAATATTTTCGTCAGTAGGCCGCTCTGGAGACGCATTTCTCTCCCCCTTTTCCTGCTGGCCAAATTTTACCACAAATATTAAATTTGTGAAAAATCATTAAAACTTCTTGAACAATGGCAATAATTTCTGCGATAATTAACGTCGGGGATCAAGGGTATACAAAAGCCAAGTCGGTAAAAAGATCTAAAAGGCTCAGGCCGGTCTCGCAGCAACACAACGGCAGGCAGATTTTCGACTCAATCATTGAAGCCTCGTCGATTCTCGGATGATTGATTGTCAGCGTCTGTCAAAAGATCGAGCCGTTATGCGATCGAACAAGATGAGATTATTATAGAAAAGCCTATTTGATCTCACATCTAAAACCAATAGAACCATCTCGAATTTTTACATCGGAAAATAAAGAAAATGGCTCCACAAATCACAATTCCCGCGCTCGAAGAAGTTGACTTGACAAACTGCGATAGAGAACCCATTCACATATCGGGACACATTCAGCCACACGGGGTGCTACTTGTTGTACGAGAACCTCAACTAGAAATACTGCAAGTCAGCGAAAATACGCTGCATTTGTTAGGAGTCGCTCCAGAAAGTGCGATCGGTCAAGATTTGAGCTTATTATTCGATCCAGTTCAACTAGAAAAACTCAAGGCCTGTTTGCGGAATGAAAACTTAAAAACCGTCAATCCCATTAAACTCTATGTCGAAAGACCAGGTAAATCTTTAGAATTTGACTGCATCCTTCACCGAGTACAAGAAGTGTTGATGGTTGAGTTAGAATTAGCCACTAACCCAGAAAATCTTTCGGTTTTTAGCTTTTATCATTCAGTGAGAGCCACTGTCAGCAAAATTCAAAGCGCCAAAAACCTCAAGGACTTATGTCAGGTGACTGTAGAAGAAATCAGGCAAATATCGGGGTTTGATAGAGTTATGGTCTATCAATTTGACCCCGAAGGCAACGGCGCTGTGATCGCTGAAGACAAAGCAGAAAAGCTGAGTCCTTTCTTAGGATTAAACTACCCCAGCTCAGATATTCCCAAACAAGCCAGACAACTGTATTCGTTAAATTGGCTGAGGTTAATCCCAGATATTAATTATCAACCAGTCCCCATTGTTTCAGGAAAAAATGCTGTTACCACCCAGACCCGAGACCTCAGTTTCAGCGTGTTGAGAAGCGTTTCTCCCATTCACATAGAATACCTGCAAAATATGGGCGTTGCAGCTTCCATGTCAATCTCGTTAATCAAAGACAAAAAACTGTGGGGATTGATTGCTTGCCACAACTATACACCAAAATACCTCAACTATGAATTGCGCGCAGCCTGCGAATTTATCGGGCAAGTAATGTCCTTAGAACTGGAATCAAAAGAAGGAAACGAAGACTACGACTACAAACTACACTTAAAATCTCTTCAAACCAAAATTTTTGAAGACATATCCACCTCCGAAAACTTGTCACAAGTGTTAGTTAAATGTCAGCATAATTTGCTAGAAGCAGTCAACGCCCAGGGAGCAGCAATAGTATTTGGAGACAATTGCTATCGAGTCGGGCAAACACCTCAGGGAGAATCGCTCAAATACTTAACTCAGTGGGTGGAAAAGCACCTAAACCAAGAAGTTTTTTATACAGACTCGCTGACCAAATGCTATCCAGAAGCTGAGGAATTTAAAGACACGGCCAGCGGGTGTTTGGCCATAGCAATATCGCCGACTCAGAAAATATACGTTTTGTGGTTTCGCCCGGAAGTAATTAAGACCGTAAATTGGGCGGGCAACCCCAACAAACCCTTTCAAACAGATGAAGATGGCAACCATCGACTGTCTCCTCGGAAATCCTTCGAGCTGTGGAAAGAAAATGTGAGGTACAAATCGTTGCCTTGGAAACAATGCGAAATAGACGCAGCATTGGAACTGAGAAAAGCAATGATTAATATAGTGCTGTGCCAAATCGACAAACTCGAAAAATTAAATAGAGCACTAGAAGAATCAGTCGCCAGAGAACGCGAAAAAACAGCTCATTTAAAAACAGCGATGTCCGAGCTTAAGCGGGCGCAAACTCAATTGGTGCAAAGCGAAAGAATGTCAAGTTTGGGCCAGTTGGTGTCGGCGGTAGCTTATGAAGTCACTAACCCGATTAACTTCATATACGGAAATCTTAGCTATGCCAACGAATACAGTCAAAAAATGATCGATTTATTGCAGCTTTACGAGCAGCACTCTCCGTCGCATTCGCCTGAAATTCAAGCACAAATAGAAGCAGTAGAATTAGAGTTTATAGTTGAAGACTTACCGAAGTTGCTGGGTTCAATGAAAGTAGGAGCTAACCGCATCCGCGAGATAGTTCAGTCGCTGCGAAACTTCTCGAGAATTGACGAAGCAGACATTAAACCAGTTGACATTCACGACGGATTGGACAGCGCTTTGCTGATTTTGAGCAACCGACTCAAACCGAAGCCCGATCGCCCAGCAATTCATCTCATCAAAGAATATGGCTCTCTGCCTTTGGTTGAGTGTTACCCAGTTCAAATCAACCAAGTATTTATGAATGTACTGACAAATGCAATTGATGCTCTCGAAGATGCCTTTGTCAACAATAATTTATCGTCGCACTGCGGGGACAAAGAAGAGCGAGTCAAGTGCGGACAAATTCGGATCGTGACTGAAATTTGTCCGGGAGAAAAAGCCGTAGCAGTTCGGATAGAGGACAACGGTTGGGGCATTACCCAAACAGTTCGCCAGAAAATATTTGAGCCGTTTTTTACCACAAAACCTGTGGGCAAAGGTGCGGGGATAGGTTTGACGATTAGCCACGAAATTGTGGTGGAACAACACGGCGGCAAATTGACTTGCATTTCAGCCCCCGGAGACGGAACCGAGTTTATTATTGAGATTCCCTTGAACCAAACTCATCCCAAACCCATTGTGAAGTGAAAAAAAAGTCCGCGCCAGCGTTGTTATCCCGTTCGCGCGCGCCTTCGGGAAGGGTAGGGAATCGCCCAAATTCAAAAATCGAAAATTCAATTAAAATACAAAAGTAGCTAAGTAGATTTGAGCCAATTCTGAGGAAGCGAGTATGACTGAAAAAAAAACCGCCCAATGGGATGCCGGCAGGTTTCTCAAAACCTTGGCTTATTTCGGCGTCATTCCCTTCATTGGCAGCATTAGCTGGCTGCAACAACTCTTTGGAAGCAGCAGCAACACTAAAAAAGAGCAACCCAAACTGATACTGGTAGCCGGTGCCACCGGCGGCGTCGGGAAGCGAGTTGTGAAGCGGCTGCAACAGCGGGGATATAGAGTACGCTGCCTCGTCAGAGATACCAAAAGAGCAACAGAAATTCTCGGCAAAAATGTCGAATTAGTCGAAGGAGATATCACTCTGCCAGAAACCCTAACACCGTTAGTAACCGAGGGCATAGAAGCAGTTATCTGCTGCACCGGCACCAAAGTTCAACCAGTAGAAGGAGACACCCCAACCAGGGAAAAATACTATCAAGGCATGAAATTTTATATGCCGGAAGTTGTCGATGTTCCCGAAATAGTCGAATACAAAGGTCTCAATAATTTAGTGCAAGCTGTTCGCCGCCAGCTAATTCAAGCAGGCGAAAAAACAATTTTTGACTTCACAAAACCCAGCCAAGATTTAAAAGAAACTTGGGGTGCCCTCGACGACATCGTAATGGGCGGCACTAGCGAAAGTTCGATCCGGCTGACAGACAATACAGCTATATTCACAGGCAATGTTTCTACTGCCAACTCGGGCGGCTTTGCTTCAGTGCGTACCCGCAACTTCGATCCTCCGATCGATCTCGCAGGATTTAGCGGCCTCCAACTGCGCGTCAAAGGAGACGGCAAGCGCTACAAATTGATTGTTCGCAACGAAGCTAAATGGGATGGAATTGGCTATTGCTATTCGTTTGATACTGTTTACAATATCTGGATTACTGTCACCGTTCCTTTTGATGAGTTAATTCCAGTATTCCGCGCGAAAACTGTTAAGGATGGCTCTAAATTTGATGGCAGCAGTATTTTTTCTTTTCAGTTAATGTTGAGCAAGTTTGAATATGACGGCGCGCTCAACCCGAAATTTACACCTGGTATTTTTCAACTCGAGTTAGAATCTGTTAAAGCTTATGGGGGACAGAGTTTGCCGCGATTTGTGATGGTGAGTTCGGCAGGAGTTACCCGCCCGGGCCGCCCGGGAATTAACTTGGAAGAAGAACCGCCGGCGGTCAGAATGAATGATATGTTGGGGGGGATTTTGACTTGGAAGTTGAAAGGCGAAGATTGTGTGCGATCGAGCGGCATACCTTATACTGTTGTCAGACCTTGCGCTTTGACTGAAGAACCGGGTGGCAAAGCTTTAATATTTGAGCAAGGAGACAATATTAGGGGCAAAGTCAGTCGGGAAGATATTGCAGAATTGTGCGTGCAAGCCTTGGAACAGCCTCAAGCTTGCAACGTTACTTTTGAGGTGAAAGAGGGGGAAAATGGCAGTCCTCCCGGAGACTGGCAGGGTTTGTTCTCTGGAGTTAAATAACATATAGCACTTCTTAGTAAAATGAGGTACGCTTGGTGATTTATAACTGATTCCCAGGCAAGGCCTGGGAATCAATGTCCAGAGGCTCTGCCTCGCTTGTTAGTAGGAAAATTGGAGGCAGAGCCTCCGGATATGCGTTACCAGGCAGAGCCTGTTAACGAGCAAACCAATATTGAGTAAGATTAAATGAACCGCGAAGACGCTCATGACGCGAAGGAAGAGAAAGAAAAAGATACAGTTCTTCCTTCGCGCTCTTCGCGTCTTCGCGGTTTAATCATTCCGATGCAACTGGATTTGGTATGATGAGTAAAACAATAACCAATAACTAATAACTAATTTATGTCTGTGAGTTTTTTGCGACGAAACCTGACTCCTTATTTGTTTTTGCTACCTGCTTTATTTATTTTGAGTTTAACTGTTTTGTGGCCTGCGGTGCAAGCTTTTTATTTGAGTTTTACCAACTACGAATATGATTTAACTCAAATGCCGCAGTGGGTGGGTTTAAAGAATTTTTACAGGTTGTGGGGCGATCGAGTATTTTGGCAAACTTTGACGAATACGCTGCTGTATCTCACCTGCGTTGTGCCTGTATTGGTTGTTGTGCCGTTGGGAATGGCGATTTTGTGCAACCAAAAACTTAAGGGGATGAACTGGTTTCGAGCCGCATACTACACGCCGGCGGTGATTTCAATGGTTGTCGCCGGGATTGCTTGGAAGTGGCTGTTTGCTGAGACTGGACTGCTTAATCAGTTGGGGGAATTGTTTGGTTTACCTCCTGTTTCTTGGCTGGCTAATCCGAAGTTAGCAATCTTTAGCGTCATGGCAGTTACTATCTGGAAAGGATTGGGCTATTACATGGTGATTTATTTGGCAGGGCTGCAAGCTATTCCGGCAGAACTTTATGAGGCGGCTGCTATTGATGGTTCTGATGGTTTGGGCAAGCACTGGGATATTACTGTGCCGCTGATGAAGCCGTATCTAGTTTTGGTAGCGGTAATTTCGGCGATTTCTGCTACTAAGGTTTTTGAAGAAGTTTATATTATGACTCAGGGCGGGCCTCGCAATAGTTCTAAGACTGTTGTTTATTATCTTTACGAACGGGCTTTTAAGGATTTAGAAATTGGCTATGCTTGTACGATCGGGCTGGTTTTGTTTTTGCTAATTTTGGGTTTGTCGATTTTGCAAGTTAGCCTTCAGGGTTTGGCTCGCAATGATTAAGATTTATGACTGGTTAGGGATGACGCACCCCGGGACTCATAAACTCGGTTTCTCGTTCTCACTTCTGTTGCTCCCAAAACTTCATTACATTCAGAAACCGGGTTTATTGGTCTAATTTATACTAATTTTAGACTTGAATCTCGAAGTAATGCGATCGCTCACGGTTTTGGACAGGTCTTATTGGTGAAATCACAGGTATAAATATAGGGTTTCTGCCAGTTCAGAGGAATTTCTAATAAATCCCTGGTTCCGGTCATTCCCTGTCCAAGAAAGAGCAGCACAGCGATCGAGTTCAATATCACATGGATAGTGCGCCAGCGATTTGATCGGTCTTTGTAAATGTCTTCAATGATGGCAAGGGAGAAAACCATAATTAGCGCAGCTGTGATGCCTATGTAGTAGTGAGACCAATACCATTCATTGGTTCGCCGATAAACGCCATCTTGAGTGCCAAGAATCACCAAACCAGTACCTGTTAGGGTCGCAAATATGCCGCGCCATAAAGCCGGTGTAGCTCGATATAGCATGACCAAAGAGGCGACAGTTGCAACAAACATCAGCACAATGAAAATGACCTGAAAGGAGTTTTTGCTCCAAACCTGTTCGCTCCAAATATGCTCAAAAATCGGGTAGGCTAGACCCAACAAGGTCACTCCTACCACAGAACCTGACAGAATTCGACCTGCTTTGACGTGTTCTGGACCGACTACAGGTGGAATTTTGCTCTTGGTGTCGATCGCAACTTGCTTGCGACGCTGCATAGTTTGCCACGCCATATTGAGAACAACACCAAGCATAGGAAAAACAATCGCTACCGCTAAAATAGGATGCAGCAAAGCCATAAAATCTCTAAATTCCATACAGCACCTTTTCGTTTTTAAAGTTGATAAAACTAAACTTTTGAGACCTTCAGGAAATCGATCGCCCGATCGCGATCGAACAAAATCCGAGGCTTAAACAAAATCCCAAATAGCAGGAACAGAGACTTTAACTCACCAGGAGCGCAATGACGTTTCCATTGACCTGGACGGCAAAACAACATCTCCACCAGACACCGATGTTGAGCAAGTTCCAATTTCTCAAAGTGGATCTGTATAGAGGGAAATTCACCACTCAAGTCAATCTGAGCGATTTGCCCTTGTAAGCTCAAATTATCTTCCAGAATTTTGAGTGCCACCGGGAGTGTTTCTCCTGTAATAATAACAGGCAATTGGGCTTGAGTCATCTCTACGTGAACCCCCACTTCAGAAATGAAAGTAGTCACGCCCCACAAAATTTGTCCATCGATCGCCAGCCGTACCAATCGACGCAAATCAAACCATTCATACCGATCTGATTTAGGAGCGTCTAACAAAATTAACAGCGTGATGCTCATAATTAAAAGGTTGTAGGCGCTCCAAATCCAACCAATCCCCAACCCTTTGAAATGCTGGATGATTTCAGGCTCTGATGCGTGCATCTGAACTTGAATCAAACAGGTTCCCAGAACGTGCCACAAGCTGATCGCATTGGGAATAAATAATAGCACCAACGGTAGCGCTAACTTCCAGTTGAAGGAAAAGCGATCGCTCACAGTGCCTTTTGCTGTGACGTTAAATCCTTTGGAGAAGGGAGACAGCATCACCTGAATGATGGTCAGAACCAGCGGGAATGCTAGTACCAGTGAGTAAATATCAGACAGTATTGCCGATCGCGCTCGATGATTCAACCAGGAGAAAACCGCTAACTGCACTAAATAATAGGGCATAAAAAAGTACAACATTTCTGGAACACGGGCTCGGATCGGAATCACTCCCAAGAAGGAATAAGCTAAGGGCATCAATAGAAAGCCTATGCGCGGAATGCTGCTAAACCAATTCAGGAGTCCTTCTAAATGGGCGAGTCGCTGAAGGGGGTTTAGTCCGGGGATAGTCAGGGGATTGGAATCAATAAAAAAAGCTTGTAAAGTTCCCCGTGCCCAGCGCAGGCGTTGAGTGGCGTAAGCAGAAATATTTTCTGCAGCCAAACCAGCGCTGAGTTTTTCATTGAGATACACTAAGCGATAGCCTTTAGCAGAGAGTTGAATGCCTGTGAAATAGTCTTCACTGAGCGATTCGGTGACAAATCCTCCGGCGTGTTCTAAGGCGCTGCGTCTCACAACAAAGGAGGTTCCAGAACAAACTACACTGCCGGCACCATCTTTGAGCGGTTCAATTTGGCGATAAAAAACCTCTTCTTCCGGGGTGATAACGTTATCTAAGCCTAAGTTACGGGCGATCGGGTCAGCATTGTAATAACTTTGAGGCGTTTGAACCAGGGCCACTGTGGGATCTTGGCAGAAACCAACGGTGCGAATCAGAAAGTTTTTGGTAGGGATAAAGTCGGCATCAAATACAACTATGAACTCTCCTTGAGTATAAGCTAAGGCATGATTCAAATTCCCTGCTTTCGCATGAAAATTATTAGGTCTAGTGATGTATTCACACCCTAATTCCTCTGCAAGTTGCCGGATTTCTTCACGCCGCGTGTCATCTAGCAGATATATCTTTTTCTGGGCATAGTCGAGGGCTTGACAACCAATTACCGTGCGTTTGAGAATATAGGCAGGCTCATTATAAGTCGGAATCAAAATGTCAACCGATGGCGTGAATCGACCCTCAACCACATCGATTGCCAACCGATTCGCTTCTGCACGGCGATCCTTTACCCACAACATCAAAAATAACTGAAGGATATTGGTAAGCAAGAGGAAAATTTCTAGAAGAAACAACCCAATGCTAAAGACTCCATCTAATGGATCGGATACATTTAAGGTTGTAAGCGATCGCCACAGCAGATAACGAGTCACCAACATCAACAAAATTCCCACAACTACAACCCGCGACCAGGTTCGGGGTATGGGCGACACCCGCATAATCACCCAAGAAATCGCCAGCAGAGCGACCGTAGGTGTTAGCAAATACTCCCCCATTACCATCGGCACTTGCAGCCACATCGGAGGATGATTCTGCATTGCTTGGAGTTGAGCAAATAGACGATCGAGAGTGCCGTTACCGGAAAACCAAGCAGCGACCAGTCCACCCGCTAAAATAACCGAACCTAACATGACGAGGGTGGCGATCGGTATCCGGTTTCTGGGGGTACTATCTCGACGATGAAAGCCCAAATAATTCAGCCATGAAGTCATAATTTTGTTTCAGCAAATTATATGAATTGGCGAGGGTATCAATTACTCCCTTCCCACTCAATACTTATTAAACAAACGGCGTTAGCGAAGTGGCGGAAAGCCATAGAAAGAAGAAAATCGGTAATGCTAGTAGTCGGAAGGGAGTAATTGCCTGCATCACTTTGAGCTTAGCGCAACAGTTCTTTGTTATTCAGAATAGCCGGCCAATTTTTGTTTGCTGAAGCAATGTGACCAGGAATATCCCCCATCCATTGTGCTTGTACTGTTTTATCGTAGTTGAGATAAAGCTTCCCATTAACGATTTTCCAGGCGTCAGGCTGGGTGACAACAAGATTCCCTTCACTGGTAGCTTGGGCGCAATATCCACCGTATTGAGGAGCATACTTTTCAGGATTGTTGGCAAACATATCACGGTTTGCTGCACTAGCAAACATCCAAGTTGTTCCACCCCAATTATGTTTAAATTGGCTAACTCCCATAACTAATTTGCTTTGGGTAAAATAGGCTACGACATCCTGAGCATCAAGAGCCACACCTTTTTCGGTGTAGAACTGAGGATGAAAGGTTGTTGTGCTGCTTTTACCAGCGCAAGGATTGGCTTTACCAGCGCAAGGATTGGCTTTACCAGCACAAGGATTGGCTTTACCAGCACAAGGATTTTCTTTACTCGCGCAAGGATTGGCTTTACCAGCACAAGGATTTTCTTTACCAGCACAAGGATTTTCTTTACCAGCGCAAGGATTGGCTTTACCAGCACAAGGATTTTCTTTACCAGCGCAAGGATGGGCTTTACCAGCACAAGGATTGGATTGTGCAACCTTGGATGAAACGGTTGTAGAGTTTGAGTTTGTTGAAGCCTTGAAGTTGCCGTAGCTAACATTAGTTGTTACCAAACCTAGAATGGTGGCAATGGCGATCGTGGTAATGTATTTTACTTTCATGTGTCTAATTTCCAGATAAATTGTTAGTAATTCCACGCCAGATGTTTGCTGGAGACTTCTTGCTCTCTGGGAATTATGCTGGCTTTGTGTTTTCCTCAAAACTTGAGGTTATTTACATTAACACTCAATAAAATGAGTGCTAGATGAGGAAGAGATGGATGGGAGATAAAACTCTGAATGCTTTATACGTCCCTTTCTTCAGCAAAAATTCATCTGGGAATTAGGAAAGCATCATCTAGTTGCCCCGAATGTCTTATAGAGTGGAGATTAACCCTGACTATCCTTTACATGACTTATACACTCTTGGCTGAGAAACCGGGTTTCTTGCTAGATATCTCGTTTCTCAACCCAAGATTGATGATGAGAAACCTAGTAGTGCAGTAATTTAACCGCGAGTTGAGAAATTATGACAGGAAAAGACTGGTTAGTGACTAATGATGGACAGTGCCATGTTTGTGAGGCTACAAGTCAAATTGAAGATTTGATTCATCCCTACCGACTTTACCGCTTTTTAACTGACTTGGAAGATGTATTAGAGCAAATTAGTGATGATTATTTACGACTCCAGGCAATTTGTCCCCTTGTCCGCAGGTTGTTAGATAGTTCCTCCTGGTTTCAAATTGCTCTACTTGAGCCTGACTCTGAGACAGGCTGGGCAGTACAAACACTGTATGATGAACCATTTTTTCCTCTGACCGTGCAGTTGGTCGCTTGGGTTCCGGGTGCAGTTTCTCCGATTCATAATCATGCCAGTTGGGGACTGGTCGCGCTACTTGATGGACAAGAGAAAAATACTTTTTGGCAGCGATCGCCAACTCGCAAGTTTCCCGATAAAATTACAACAGTGGGAGATATTTTGCTTGCTCCTGGTGACGTTTTGTGCTTAATGCCAGATGCGATTCATCATGTCGAAGCACTCGGAGATAAACCAACCATTAGTTTTAATCTTTATGGTGTAACAGATTACGATCGACGATTTGAGTTTAACCAGATTAAAGGTACTGCGGAAAACTTTTAAGATAGCAGCCTGATGAAAGCAAATATCAACAAATATCAAATATACCGGGCGATTGCAATCGTGGCTGCACCAACTTTCATGCGTGGTTCAGGCTTCGAGGCTGGACGGGATCTCCGGCCCATCCCACAACTCCTGCTTTTGATTGCTATAGTTGGGACTTTCCTAATTTTAATGCTTAATTCTTCTCGCTACCTGACGATATAATGAAGCTAATTCGCCAATTTACAGCCGCTATCAACCCTCTCGCGGGCAAGCGAATTTCCACCTCTTCGCTTCAGTTTCGCCTGACGCTGGAATTGCTGGTACTCTCGATTTTAGGACTTAGCAGTGTGGCATTTTGGGCCGGCTGGCAAAGATCGCAAAATCTAGTCGGTGCCCATAAAAAAACCCTGGAATACATTGGAATACGCTTTCCCGAACAGGTTGAGCTTTATAGTGAAATGGGTTCACTAGAAATTGGCTTAACCCGAAGCGTCCATAAAGCTTCTACAGGAGGAATAATGGTGTGGGTAAAGCGAAATGATGGGATGCTTTTGGTAAATTCACCGGATATGGATCTGCAATCTTCTAAGATTACGAAAATGATATCGTTGACGGAAGTACCTGCTGAGCCGACTTTTGTTCAGGTGGGCGATCGCTACTTGGTGATCTGTAGCAGAACTCTGAGGATTAAAAATGAGTTACTGGGTACGGTATATTTCTCTCAAGATATCACTGATGAGCAACGTCAATTAAATGATGGGATTCGCAGTCTAATTGTTGTCAGTATTGTGGTAATCTTAGTGTTAATGTTGGCGATCGCCAGTCGCATTCGTCATGCTCTCCATCCTTTGGAACATATGAGTCAGGTAGCTAGCACTTTGTCTGCTGATAATTTGCAGGCGGCCAAACTCCAACTGCATCAGGCTCCTGATGAGATTTTAGGACTAGCGCAAACCTTTAATGAGATGTTGTGTCGCTTATCTGGTTCTTGGGAGCAACAACGCCAATTTGTCGGTAATGTTTCCCACGAATTACGCACGCCTCTGACTGTTGTAGTTGGTTATTTACAAAGTTTGCTGCGACGCAGCACTAACTTAAGTGACTATCAGCAACAAGCACTAGAAACAGCCGTTGGGGAAACTGAACGCACGATTCGGATGTTAGAAGATTTGCTCGATTTAGCACGGGCTGATAGTGGCAACTTGCACTTTCGTTTGAATCCGGTGATACTGAATACTCTGGTGGCTGAGGTAGCCCAGATGAGTCAAAAAGTTAGCAATCGGAAAATTATTTTCGTGTCAAATGATGAGGATGTTGTAGCCTGTGCGGATCAGGATCGTTTACAACAAGTGTTAATTAACTTAGTCGATAATGCAATCAAGTATTCTGCTCCCGAACAACCAGTTGAGTTAGTCTTAGAAAAGAGGGAACACCAGGTGATGATTCATGTGGGCGATCGCGGAATTGGTATTTCTCTCCCCCATCAAAACCGGATTTTTGAGCGATTTTACCGGGTGGATGAGTCAATGACGCGCTCTAGAGACGGTACAGGGCTGGGATTGGCGATCGCCAAAAGCCTGATCGAAGGCATGGAAGGACGTATTACGCTCCGATCTAAACCGGGAGAAGGTAGTATTTTTACTATCACCTTACCTGTCTGGAATCCGCAGCTATGAGCGATCGCATTCTCCTTGTTGAAGATGACCCTAAACTGGCAAAGTTCATCGAATCTGAACTTAGTCTTGAAGGATATCATGTCACTGTCGCCCCAAATGGATTAGATGGATTAACGATCGCTCGTGATGCTCAACCCGATTTATTAATTTTAGATTGGATGCTTCCCGGCATCTCTGGATTAGACATCTGTTTAAGGTTGCGATCGACTGGTGTTCAAGTACCAATAATTATGTTAACAGCAAAAGATGAAGTACCCGATCGCGTGACGGGATTAAATGCTGGAGCCGATGATTATGTTACTAAGCCTTTCAGTATGGAAGAACTCCTCGCGAGAGTGAAAGCACGTCTGCGCCGAACTCAACCAAATGACCCGGCTCAGCTACAATTTGAAGACCTAATATTGAACGGTTTAACCCGTGAAGTATCTCGAGGCAGTCAACTAATTGAACTCACTGCCAAAGAGTTTGATTTGTTAGAATTTTTGCTGCAAAATCCCCGTCAAGTCATTACCCGCGACCGAATTTTAGAAAAAGTTTGGGGTTACGATTTTATGGGCGAGTCAAACATTATTGAAGTGTATATTCGTGCCTTACGGATTAAGTTAGAAGCAAGTAACTCAAAACGCCTGCTGCATACTGTTCGGGGAGTGGGATATGTGTTGCGAGAGCAAAAGTGAGGAGGGGCGGATTTACAAATACTTGGGATATGAAGTATGGATACTGGTGAACCCGCTCCTAAAAAATGTGAGATCGCATCCGCTTCTACTACCTATTTTTTCGTAAAAAATAGACCTATAAATCCGGTCGTTCCTGATAATCTTCCGCAGAGCTCGGGTCTAATTCCCAGCGATTTTCATCTCGTTCTTCAAGCATATCGGTTGTGTGCAAAATATCCCCATCTTGCAATTCTATGCCCGCAGCGGCTCCGAGTTCGTCAACAATATCCTGGTCGGGAGTAGGCGTGGTTCCGCCCACCGATTGCTCGCCAGTGGCACTTTCTTGTTCCGCAGCAGGATCGCCATCCTGGCCGCCGATTCGGGAACTTGTGGAAGAGTATTCCGAACTGCTGTCCTGCAAAATTGTTATGTCGTCTTGGCTCAATCCCGGTTGATCGATGACGCCGGTACCGTAAGATTCGGTAATTTCTTGAGGCAATTCGCCCAAATTATCACCATCTCTTGTTGTTTTTGCCTTGCGTTCCTTTTGCTGTGCCACGAGACTTGCTCCTGTTTGTTTTTGAACTCAATTAAATTAAAAATGTCCGAATTTGGCTTGAGCTGAATTATTTTTAGTTATTGCCAATGGGTGCCATTAAGTGGCATCATAATTGCTATTTAAGCTAAAAGCTTCTATCCCAGGAAATATATGGATTACGATCGGCTATTTCATTGGGAACACAAAAAGCGATCGCCCGTTTGAAAAGGGCGATCGCTTTTTAATGGGGAGGCTAATTTTATTCGGGAAAATCAGGAATTACCCATTTGGGGGGTTCCATCCGTTTCCTTCTCACCGCTTCCTCTGCTATTTCTAGCATTTTATCCAGAGAAGTATTTTCAATAAAGTTGGACGTTGCTTCTGCGTATTCCCGCTTCGGGCACTTGTCGCCCAGAACGCAGCCATTGACGCAAGCTACAGCACAATCGACAGTGTTCTCCACCATAACTTTTTTCCTTTCACGGTTCCAACAACTAATAGGCAGGTACTCTGGGTTAATTTGTCAAGAGACTGCTCTATATCTTTATTTTACTTCACAAATTGTCATCAAAGGTCGATCGCCAACGCAAAACTGTTATAAAATCAAAGTAACCTACCTAATCTGCCGATCGTGAGTAATTTTCTGCGGCGCTTAAAACTTTTACCTTGGCGAGAAATGCTGCAAATTGCCGCCCTCGTCAACTCAATCGTGATTGGACTGGAGCTATTTTTAGCCTGGGGTTTCACGCAATCGCGGCCAATCCGCAACGGCGTGACGCTTCTCTACGATTCCTCCCTCGGGATATTGATACCTTTTGCAGCAGCAGTGGGAATGGGAGCTTTAGCAGTGTACTTTTTAGAGTATTGGCAACAACAATTTTTGCTCAACCGAACTAGTTTGTGGGTTTTAGTTTTGTGCGTGCTCTTGGGTTTGGTGTTAAAGTCATTCCTACCCATACCTCCTTTATTAGCAAGTTTATCGGAAGAAGCACTAATCGGAGTTACGGTGGGAGTTTTTTGGAAGGGCCGGCCTTATTGGCGATAGTTATTAGTCATTAGTTATTAGTCAATAGTCATTAGGTGCTTAGGTGCTTAGGTTGCACCTTACCGCCATGAGTAGCATGTTAACAGTCCTAAATGCAGAACCTAATTATGTAGGGTGCTTAGGTTGCACCTTACCGCTAACTATTAACTAATGACCGATGACCAATGACTAATGACTAAAAATTATGGCAGCCAAAAATCGGGAATGAATGTTTTAGTCAAACTGCGAGTAAACTGATTAATCTTTCTCCCGATTTGAATGTGCGGTTCGTCAGCTTCCACGGGAATAATTGCCGCTTTGTTCCCAAGTCCGAAACGCGAAATTACAAAATTTGCCGCCTCCAAACCAGTCACATAAGCCTTTTCCTGCGACCAAGAACCGTGACGGGTCACAACCCAATCGCCGCTCATCAATACATTCTCATAACTTGTTACCGCAGGCAACAAATACTGATAGCTGCCAGGGGCAAAATGCGTCACCGCCCGCGACAGCCGAATCGCGCTGCAGTCGATTACTTTTGCCTCCCGAAAAGCCGGAATGCAAGTCGCTAAATCCCGCTGGACTAAGGAAACAATTTCCTCATCTGTCAGGGGAATTAATTGATTTGCGTGATAAAAGTCAGCTTCGACAACCGTTCCCGGTTCGTCTCGAAACTCGTCGTGCAAAGCATTCAAATCAAAAAACGTCCAACCAGTCGTTGAACTAAACCCAAAACAGGCATTAGAAGGCAGCGGAATGTCAATTTTCCTATCAAACCACAGGCGAACAGCTAACACGTCAACTGCACCCAAATTCATCGCGTCCCGAAACTCTTGGCGACTTTGCAAAGCAGGGCTGCTGCTGATAATTTTTTGCATTCCGGTGACGCCAACTGCAAAAATAACTGCATCTGCCTCGAAGGTTTCTTCGCCGCAAACAACGCCTGTTGCTCGGTTGTTGCTGTCAACTATTAAATCAGTAACTCGCTGCTTTGTCAATACTTTGGCGCCGATTTTTTCCAGGCGCTCGACCCAGGGACGAAATATCATTTCTCCGACAGTTCCGCGACACCAAACTACATCAAAATCCGGTTGGTGTGCTAATATGAAATAATAAAGCATTCCCAAAGCTGCGGCGGCAGAACACTGTTCTCCTGGTGCAAATAAACCTACTAATAACATCGGTTCAAAAGCATCGCGGTAGAGTCTTGCAGAAACGCCAAACTGTTTGAAGAGTTCGCGGGCTGTGACGCGATCGTACCTGCGCCAAGCTTCGTCGGAATTGTCGAAATCTAGGACGGCGTAGAGTAAGGGCAAGGCTGAAAGCCGATCGACTAATGGCAGCCTTTTAAATCGCGTGTAAAGAAAGGTTCCTAACGGTGTGGGAAGGATCGGTTCGTCCTGAAAAATCGGCGATTCTACTTCCAATCCGGCCGGTGAATACTGACAAGAACGAGTCCAAGGCGTGAAGGGAGCGAGTCCTAATTCCTTGACTAAGGAAAAGATGTTTTTGTAGGGATACCAGAAGCCATGAATGCCTGCTTCTACGGAACGCCCGCCGGCGGTTTTCCACCCTGCAACTAAGCCACCCGGATAAGGGCCTGCTTCTAGCAGGGTGACATCATAGCCTTGCTGGGCTAGGTGATAGGTAGCGCCTAAACCGGCCCATCCTGCACCGACGACGACTATTTTTGGGGTTGACGATTCTGGTGACATTGCGTACCTCTTGATAATTTATTAATGATGACATAATTCATAAAATGCGGATTTGATATAAAATGTGTTGGATTATGTGCTAAATTTGGCTTGAGTGAATAATGAGTGTCAAAAACCGCCAGCAAACTAACCTGTTGCTGCTCTTATTTCCCGCTACCGCATGGCTGCTCGTTTTCTTCATTTTGCCAGTGCTAATTGTACTTTTGTACAGTTTCTTAGAACGCGGTACTTACGGCGGCGTTACTTGGATATTTACTCTTAGCAACTACCAGCGTTTGTTCAGTGGACTTTTCTTAGGAGTAATTGGGCGATCGCTGTGGCTGGCTTTTTTGACAACGGCCGCTTGCTTGTTAGTGGGCTATCCCCTAGCATTCTTCATCGCCACCCGTTCTCCCCGCTGGCGAAATGCTTTGCTTTTGCTGGTAATTATTCCATTTTGGACTAACTTTTTAGTGAGAACATACGCCTGGATAATACTCCTGCGTAGCGAAGGAGTAGTTAACACAGCCTTGCAAAGCTTGCAAATTATTAGCGAACCGTTAAACTTGCTTTTTACGCCTTTCGCTGTGGCGATCGGTCTTATTTACGGCTATTTACCTTTCATGGTTCTGCCTTTATATTCTAGCATAGAACGCTTCAATTTTTCATTGGTAGAAGCCGCTCAAGATTTAGGGGCAAATGATATTCGCACTTTTTGGCGCGTATTTTTACCCTTGACAACTCGCGGCATTGTTGCAGGTTCAATTTTGGTTTTTGTTCCCGCAGTCGGCGCTTTCATCACACCGGATATATTGGGCGGATCTAAAACAATTATGGTGGGAAATTTGATTCAAAATCAGTTTATGAAAGCCCGCGACTGGCCTTTTGGATCGGCGCTTTCTATGCTGTTGACGGTAATCATATTGATTCCTGTTTTAATTTATTCCCGCGTGTCTGATGAAACTTAATAGTAAAGTGCGAAATGGGCACCTGATATCAATTCCGGTTGCACCGGAATTATAGTTGACTGTTGACCGAAAGCATCCAGGATACAACCCCCCGGATTCATCCGTGGACAAATAAAAAACCTGTATCCGATGAAACTTGCCCCCCGAATTTATCCGTGGGGTCAATGCTTCAATTCTTTAATCTAAAATCTCAAATCTAAAATCGATTGACCGAAAGCATCCAGGATACAAGCCCCCGGATTCATCCGTCCAGAAATAAAAAACCTGTATCCGATGAAACTTGCCCCCCGAATTTATCCGTGGAGTCAATGCTTCAATTCTTTAATCTCAAATCTCAAATCTCAAATCGATTGACTGTTGACTGTTGAAGTCGGGGTCGAAAAACTGAATGATAGTTGAGTAGTGACTGTTGATTCGATTTTACGCCCGACGATGCTAGCGGAGTTGATATGATACCAAATCCGATTAAAGTAAAACTCCTACAAGCAATACTCCGGACAGTTTTTGAGACAGAGGCTGAAACCCTAATTCTACCGTTAGCATTTGACCTCACTGAGAAGGCCCAAACCCGTATTCGGCCGTTAGTGATTGAAAACTGTCCGGACTATTGTACAAGCAACAATAAAACCTGTGCTCAAAGCGGATTTAGTAAATAAATCTGCAAGGTGTCTCTCCTCACCGGATTTGGTATGACTTCGATTTTAGCTAAAGAAATCCACCTACCAACTCAATTTGCTGCAATTGAGACAAAATATCGGCTTCCAAGTCTTTTAGACGTTTAGTTTCAGCGAGTATGTCAATTTCTCGGGATTGTTTTTGAGCGAGCAAACTATCTAACTCGGCTTTGCGAGAATTGATATCAGCTTTCACGCGATCGCACACCTGTTCTTCGTAAGTATCAAAACATTTCCTGACTGCTTCATAAATATATTGCGACTGTTCTTCAGCAATTTGTGGCAGATATTTGACAAACTCTTTCTTAGTCGCAGAAATGAACTGTTGGCGAACATACTCCGCTTGCAATGCTACAACACCTGTAACTACCAGAATTCCACCCAAAACTGAAAGAGTTAAAGAGGCAACAACTACACCGATAATATTTAGCACAAGCGTCACCATGACACAAGCCAAGACACTCTGCCAAAACATATTGAAAGAATGGATACCTCTGTTGAGGTTGTCGGGAATCGAGGAAAACATATCTATTGCCACCTCAGCCCAAGTCGAGTTTTCTTCAGGCTTGTAGCTATGTCCGACGGCGTAGAACCGGTAGCCTAACAGCTTCTTATTCATAGCCTCTACTACTCGTTCATATTCAATTCGAGAATCGGCGGCTTTTTCCTCAAGTTCAGAGAAAGCAGAGGCTATCTTCTGTTTGGCAATGAATTCCCAAGCAGCGAGGCGATCGTTCATATATCGCTCGAAAGCACGTTTGAATGAGGTATAGAACATGGCCCGGTTGTTTTTGTCTAGAAAGTCCATGAAATCTAAATCGGGCTGAGTGCTTAAAAAATCCTGTTCAAAGGTGTTCTCTAAATCCAGGATATAGGTACGGAAAGAATCGCCTATTTCCTGGGAAGTTCGGTCGCGAACAGTTCTAATTTCTTGCTGGAATTGATTACCAATTTCAGACAAAATTGCGAAGTCCGACTGAATCGAATCAATTTTCTGTTTCAATTGATCGACAGTTTCATCTAACAAAGGAATGCGGCGGGAGATTGCTGCTTGAAAGCGATTGCAAGCTTGAAGGGCGATCGCTCTTGCTTGTTCCCGTTCAGCAGCAGCTCGTTCCCCAGTCAGAAAATGATTGAAAGCCGCAAGAAACTCCACAAAGCCAGTGCCTTCTAAAGTAGCTTCTGAGTTTTTCAAACGACTGCGCAAGGCATTGAGAGCAGAAATCTCAAATACTCGCTGCTGATAAATATCCCGACCCCGATCCTGACAATATTCACTCAGATTAGTCTGGAAAACTCGACGCAGTTTGTCCTCGGCTGCTTGCAGTGCCTCAGTATCTTCTGGATCGACAAGTCCATCTCGAATTCTATCCCAAGAATTGACTATGAAGAAAATTGTTAAACCTCGGTCTTTGAGGTAATTCTGGAGATAGCGGCGTTCCTCCAATGTGCAAGGTTGAGACGCACTCAACACAAAAAGTATGGCGTGACAGTTGTAGATATAGTCGAGAGTAAGCTGGTTTCGCGCTTCCGTATCATTCAGTCCCGGGCTGTCCACAAATTCGATACCTTTGGCTAGCAGCGGTAGCGGATGTTCTACCACCGCATGACTGATATCTGGAAAAGCTAGCTGTTTGCCCCGCTCTAGAATTTTTGCTTCTTCTGCATCAATTGTATAGCGCTGCTTAAACTGCTGAAAATCTATTTCCTCTGGTTGTTTGCTATCGTTATAGTAAATGGTCGCTTTCTCGGCTGTACCGTATTTCAGCACCGTTAACAAAGCAGTACAGGGAGTGACATCACTGGGAAGTAAATTCTGCCCTAGCAAAGCATTGAGAAATGTACTTTTTCCCCGCTTCATATCCCCTAATACTAAAAACCGAAAGACTCCTTGGCGCAAATTTTCACTGTGCTGGATGAGACGTTCAATCTCTTTAGAAAGCCCTAGTTTTCCGGATGTATTTTCTGCTTGTGATTCAGCTTGGGTGAGATTTTGGGCGATATCCTCCAACAAAGCTGCTATCTCGTTGCGAACTCTGACAAGGCGATCCAAGTTATGGAGCCAACCAGCCGCTTTTTCTTGACTGCTCATGGGTCTTCCCTCGAGTAAGGTCTAATTCGATCTTATCACCTTGACCGATCTAAATTTAGGGTAAGATGCGCAAATGACTAATGACTAATCACTCATGACTAAACTAGACTTGCTCGTGCGGGCGATCGGCAAAAAGTGGCTTTGGGTACAAGCTGCACTAGCATTTGCCTTTCTTTACTTGCCAATTCTCATCTTAATTATTTACTCCTTTAACGCCTCCAGATTCAATGCCGTTTGGCGCGGTTTTACCCTTGACTGGTATCGCAGTTTATTCGGCGGTGCAGGTACACTCGGACTCGAAACACAGCTAGGAATTGCTAGCAGCAGCAGCGCCGGAATCTTGACTGCACTCAACAACAGCTTGCTAATTGCAGTTATTTCGACTGTGTTAGCGACAATTTTTGGTACAATGCTCGCGTTAGCACTCGAACGCTTTCATTTTCCAGGACGCAAAGCAGTAGAAGCTTTACTGTTTTTGCCGATGATCGTGCCCGAAATTACGATCGGCATTTCGCTGCTAGTTTTCTTTACCCTAGTATTTCGGATCGTTGAAAATCTCACGGGAATTCGCCTCAATCTAGGCTTACCTACCGTAATTATCGGTCACATTGTCTTTAATATTTCCTTTGTGACTATTACTGTCAGGGCGCGTTTGGCGGAACTCGATCCTCAATTAGAACAAGCAGCTTTTGACTTAGGCGCTAACGAATGGCGGGCTTTTTGGCGCATCACTCTCCCTCTAATTTGGCCCGCTATTTTCAGCGCGGCACTTCTAGCTTTTACTCTGTCGCTGGACGATTTTGTCGTGACATTCTTTACTACCGGCGTCGGTTCAGTGACGCTGCCGCTATTTGTTTACGGCATGATAAAATTTGCTGTCACGCCAGCGATTAATGCCATTTCAACTTTGATGTTGTTGGCTTCCTTATTGCTGGTTTTATCATCGCTCAAAGTTAAAAAAAGTTAAGATAATTGGTTTCTGTGTCATAATTATTCTCGTCTGCAAGTAACAAAACCTATGAAACGCCTCCTGACTTTCCTACTTTTGTTTGTGATGAGTGCAACGGTGGCTTTCGGCTGTAGCCCCACAGGTGGCAACCAGCAGCAAGTGCTCAGCATTTACAATTATGCCAGTTATATCGCTCCAGAAGCGATCGCCCAATTCGAGAAAGAGAACAATGTTAAAATTCAATACGACACTTTCGAGAACAGCGACGCACTCTATGCCAAACTCAAACAGGGAAACCCCGGTTACGACTTAATATTTCCCGCCGATTACATGGTGAAAATCATGATAGCAGAAAATTTAATTGAACCGCTGAATCTTAACAAGATTCCCAACAAAAAAAACCTCGAACCTAAGTTTCTAAATCAAGCTTTTGACCCGGAAAACAAATATTCCCTGCCCTACCAGTGGGGAACGATGGGAATTGGCTACAACGTGAAAGCAACCCAGGGAGAAATTAACAGTTGGGGGGCGATGTTCGATGCTAAATATACCGGAAAAGTCGCGTGGCAAGACGATGCCAGATACACATTTGCAGTAGTTTTAATGTATTTAGGATTTGACCCAAATACAACCAATCCCGAAGAGATTAACAAAGCCCGCGATTTGCTGATTAAAAGTAAAAATATCATTGCCGCTTTTGTCCCTGACACCGGTCAAAATCTGCTCGATCAAGGAGAAGTAAATCTGACAATGGAATGGAGCGGCGATGTTTTCCAAGTTATGAAAGAAAATCCCAATCTCCGCTACGCTATTCCCAAAGAAGGAACAATTATCTTTTATGACAACATGGCAATTCCCAAAGGTGCGCCCCAGAAAGAGTTAGCGGAGAAATTTATTAACTTTATTTTGCAGCCCGAAGTAGGCGCTAAAGTTTCTAATTTTATCCACTATGGCTCGCCGAACAAAGCAGCAATCGATCGAGGTTTAATCGACCCGAACGATTTGAAAAATCCTCAAATTTACCCGCCGTCTGAGGTGTTTGACAAAATGAAATTATTGCAGGATGTCGGGAAAGCAACTTCATTGTACGATCGAGCTTGGACGGAAGTTAAAGCAGGGGCTGGAAAGTAGATATAACACAGGTTTCTGCCGGGGCGAGTTTACTTAAATTTTTAGTTTGTATTGGAGTTGCACCATCGTCAAGAACGGGCAAGATGCCCGTTCCACAAAACTTAATTTTCTTGTGGAACGGGCATCTTGCCCGTTCCTAAACAAGTAATGGACAATGGTGCAAGATATCAGTTTAACCGGACTCGAACTCAGATTTTTATTACTCACAAATACTAACACAATGCACGCTGTCGAAGTTTTAGAAGTTTCCAAAGTATTTAAAACTGTTCGCAGCCAAGATTTCTTAGCTGTAGACAACATCAACCTGCAAATTTACGATCGAGAATTCTTTTCTTTACTCGGCCCTTCCGGCTGCGGCAAAACTACAACTTTGCGAATGATAGCAGGTTTTGAAATTCCCACAGCGGGCGAAATTTACATTCACGGTCAACCGATGCAAAATCGCCCACCCTTTCACCGCCCTGTGAATACGGTATTTCAAAACTATGCTTTGTTTCCGCACATGACAGTAGCACAAAATGCCGCTTTTGGGTTGGAAATGGAGAATTTGCCTCCGAAAAAAATTCGCGATCGCGTTGTTGAAGCCTTAGCATTAGTACAGTTAACCGATGTAGAAAAACGCTATCCCCGCCAACTGTCAGGGGGACAGCAACAGCGAGTAGCGCTAGCAAGAGCATTAGTCAAACAGCCGTCTGTTTTGCTGTTGGATGAACCCCTAGGAGCGCTGGATTTAAAATTGCGTAAAGAGATGCAATTAGAATTGAAAAAAATGCAGCGCCAATTGGGAATTACGTTTATTTATGTGACTCACGATCAGGAAGAAGCACTAACGATGTCGGACAGAATTGCAGTGATGGATGGAGGAAAACTGCAACAAGTCGGGACGCCTGTTGATATTTATGAATATCCTAAAACTCGGTTTGTTGCTGATTTTATTGGCGAGAGCAATTTTTTAACCGGGCAAGTAGTAGAAAAGCAACACGGTCAAATAATCGTGTTGGTTGACCAGCAGTTGCCCGTGTTAGTTGCGACAGCAGAAGATATGCCCGCTGGTAAAGTTGTCACCCTGGTGCTGCGGCCAGAAAAAGCTGCTATTTACCCGGCTAATTATGATGTTGAAAATAGCTGGCCGGGAATAGTAGAAGAGGCTATTTATATTGGCACTGACACGCGCTATACGGTGCGGTTGACTGCTAAAAGTTCGATCGCCCTTCGACGACAAAACTTGCACAGAGATGACTTGCAGCGACACAAAGTCGGCGACAGCGTTCGAGTTGCCGTGCCGCCGGAAAGTATCTGCATTTTATGAAATTTACATCTTGCACCATTGTCAAGAACAGGCAAGATGCCTGTTGCACAAGAGATGAATTTTCTTGTGGAACAGGCATCTTGCCTGTTCCTAAACAACAATGGTGCAACATTTCAGTGCCGCCGGAAAGTATCTGCATTTTATGAAATTTACATCTTGCACCATTGTCAAGAACAGGCAAGATGCCTGTTCCACAAGAGATGAATTTTCTCGCTTCACAGGCCGGAAAGCCTGTTCCTAAACAACAATGGTTGGTGCAACATTTCAGTTGAAACGTTCTGCTTAATTCAAACTCCCTTACTCCGGTGATGGCGAAGGAGTTTCAGCTTCTTCGGGCAAGGGAATTTCCACAGGAGTCGATTCGGGCGACGGCGAGGGACTCTCGGCCTCGGGGGAGGGAATTTCCGCAGGAGTCGGGGCGGGCGACGGCGAGGGACTCTCGGCCCCGGGCGAGGGAATTTCCGCAGGAGTCGGGGCGGGAGTTTCCGGCGGTGGCGAAACTTGTTCGGGCTCTGGCTGGGGGCTTTGGAGGCTGCGCACCCACAAACCTAAACCGCCGAAGGCTAATATCAGCCCCAACAGCCCCAGTAGGGGCAGCGGAAGCTTGAAACCTTGTTTTTGAACTGGTTCCGGGGCAGGGGTAGGTTCGGGGTACAGCAACTTTTTGGACGATTCAGGAAGCGGAGGTTCTGAACGGAGCCCCGACTTCTGGAGGGACCGCGGCAGGGACGGCGGCAGCGACACCGAGGCTGACACTGGCGCTGACGCCGGCGCTGAGGCCACCTCCGGATTAAACAGTACCAATCTCTCCGGCGACATCCGACAGTGAGTCGCCACCACCGAGGTGTTGTCATAACCGTTTTTCTCGTTGGCGAGACGAATCCAAGACTCAACCGCGGCTTCCAAAGACATTTTGCCCTCAAGCACCTCTGGGCCGTAATTCTCCCAAGATTTCTCTACCCAGTCGTTGTCGCTCAAACCGTCGGAACACAGCAGCAGTAAGCCTTCCTCTTCGACAATAAATCGCTGAATAGTCGGGCGCAGGAAATCGCCGTCCCGCGTGCCCAAAGCTTGAGTCAGGGCTCCTGCATCGGATCGCAGTTGAGTTTCCCAGTACAAACAGTGTCCTAGCTGGACTTCCCTTGACGCTACGTCGTCGTCCACGGTCAGCCGCTGACAGTAATTTTTGCCAATCCAATAAGCGCGGCTGTCTCCAACATTGACTAAATAAAGTTCGTGACTGTTATTCGAGGACGAATCCTCGGAATTTTTCACTTTTTGAGGCAATTGGAGGGCCATCACCAAAGTGGTCCCCATCCGCTGCCGCAACTCTTTTCCCTGCTCGTTATTTTGAGCGGAAATCACATTATTCACAACTCTCACTATTTCTTCGAGTTGCTTGATGACCATTGTTGGCGTCATCAACTCTTCTTGTTGAGTGATTTCTGCGAGCAAATTTTGGATTAAAGCTTTCAGGGAATGGACGGCTAATTGACTGGCAACTTCTCCTCCTTCGTGGCCTCCAACTCCGTCGCAAACCATTGTCAAGTAAGGAATTAGTTTGTCGCTTCCTGAAGTTTTGCTAGATTGAAAATCAGCAGCAGTCGGATAGCAACTGTCTTCATTTTTGGAGCGCTGCGGCCCGGTATCGGTCATGCCGACTACTTCTAAGTGCAGAGGCAATTTAGCGGCTTGTTCTAATAGTAAATCGTTTAGTTCCAGGGCGATCGCCTCGAAAGGCATGCTGCTGCGGCGCATAAACTGACAAATCTCTCCGAGTCTCGACTGTACCTCGGGCTGGGCCGATTCCACCAAACCCGACCACACATCTCCCAAATCCCGCAGCGTCGGTACAAAATTGCCCCGGTGCAGTTCCAGCAGGCGTACCCGCCAACCTTCCACCCGCAAATTTTCCGGTACCAACAAACTCGAAGCGACTCCCTGTTCCGACAGCGTCGCCCACAGTTGGAGCATTTGCCACAGCCAGTAAAGTTGGCGCACGGCGGTTGTCCCAGACCAAGCTTCTAAAATAGAAGGATACAGGCGACCGAAATTATTGATGGGCACATTTTCCAACAACAGCACCTCTGCCTCGGACGGTTCTTCCCCCAGGGAACAAAAACCGTATACTTCCGGCGTGTGCAGCCGTTGGGGATACAAATGCAGGTAAGGCATAATGGTATCGGGCAGTTGTTCCGGGACGCTCGGAGGCAGAGCGGGACGGCTGTCGAGCCAGATTTGGGGTGCAATGACAAAGTATCGATCAGCTATTACCTTACCCGCCGGCACTTCCTCGGCTGCTTGCCCCACCACCCACAAATAGCGATAAATTAAATCGGTTTCGCAAGCTGCACACTGCTGGCGGCCAAAGGTATTGCGGGGCTCGGCACAGCTAAGATTCGGGCAATAAATCGGTTCGGAGAAACTGCTGATCATATCGAAATAGTTTGTGTAAAAAGATTCTGAAGATATATGATTCACCAGCCCAAATTCATGAGCTTGAGAATAAACTGATTTTAGCCCCTATCAATTTCTTAACTGCCTTTGGGCCCCTAGAAATTGTAGTTTCTGCCAGTCGGCATCGGCTAAAATTGTAATTTAAGTTACTAAACTCTGACTTAGAGTAGGATGGAAGCCTCAACCTGGTACGGCTGCGCGACAAATCGCTCCTGAAGGCCAGCAAGTCGCAAACCCTTGCAGAGTCAGTTGTTGGCATTTCTTAAATCTTAAATTTCCAATCTAAGATCTAAATAGTATCACCTATTCTTTTTATGATCTTGACTCCTACGCTCCTTTGGCTGCTAGTTGGGTCTTTGCTGTGTTTGGCAGAGCTATTTATCCCGACTGCTTTTGTCGCTTTTATGATGGGACTGAGCGCTTTCGCCGTAGCTGGATGCTCTCTAGTTCTACCTTACGTTAATTTACAAATATTCCTGTGGATGGTATTTTCGACTGTTTTTGTGCTGCTGTCTCGGCGGTTGATACCAAAAGGCACGGCAAGGGCGATCGCAGATTCTCAGGAAGCCAAAACTTTAACAGAAATTCCCCCCGGAGAAGCCGGCCGAGTCATTTATGAGGGGAATTCTTGGCGAGCTCGCTGCGAAGACACGAACGCCGCCATCCCCCCCAACCAAAATGTAATTGTCGTGGGACGAAAAGGCACTACTCTGATAGTTTTGCCAGAAAATTTATTGCATTCTTAAACAAAATGCGTAATTAATCACAGGCAATTAGTAGTTAGTCATCAGTCATCAGTCATCAGTCATCAGTCATTAGTCATTAGTCATCAGTCATTAGTCATTAGTCATCAGTCATTAGTCATCAGTCATTAGTCATC